>JAZUIL010000152.1:0-19093 GCA_045642245.1 Bacteroidales bacterium | reverse complement strand
TTATCCTAACATGAGCAAGATGGTTCTTGGTCTTAGTGTTACATTCTAATCTCTTAAATCGAATAGAAATATGAAAAAGATATTATTTTCTGCAGCTTTGCTTTCAAGCATGATGTTCGCTACATCATGTGAAGACATGCTTGAGATTGAGCAGAAGGGTACTAGCAGCACTGATACCTTCTACAAGACCGATGCTGATGCCGAGTCTGCCGTTACTGCTATGTATGCTACCTACATCGGTGAGATCGGTGGCAATGAGGGTATCTGGAGCGCATATCTCACTTTGATCAACTATTCTTCAGACGATATCTTCGCTGCAGGTGGTGACATCAATGACCATGCTGACTTCCGTATCTTCAACGAGTTCCGTTACGATCCAACTTCTGGTTGTATCAACACTCTCTACAACCACATCTACAAGGCTATCTACTCAGCTAACCTCGTAATCAACTATTTCGGCGAGACAGCTGATACTCCTATCAAGAAGCAGGCTGTAGCTGAGGCTCGTGTCATGCGTGCTTGGGCTCACATGCTCGCTGCTCAGGTATTCTATCAGCCACCATTGATCGATCACCTCATCGTTGATGACGTTCCTACCAATGCAGAGTCACAGAAGGCTATCTTCGCCTTCTGCGTCAAGGAGTGTGAGGAGGCTATTCCTAACCTCCCAGACCGTAAGGGTCAGGGCGATAAGGAAGGTGCTTGGCGCGTAACTAAGGGCTTCGCTCAGTTCGTAGGCGGTAAGTCAGCTCTCTTCGGCGGTGACAATGCTAAGGCTGTCAGCATGCTTAAGCCACTCGTTGAGTCTCCTAACTATGCACTCGTTCCAGGCAACCGTTTCCGTGACCTCTTCCATATTGAGGGTGACGGTTGCGAGGAGAAGATCTTCGAGTTCAACTTCACTGCAAACACCGCTATCGGTGGTACTTGGGGTGGCTCTATCCAGCGTGGTCGTTGGATGTGCTGGAACGTATTCAACTGGCGTGGTGACGATATCGTAGGTGGTGGTAAAAACCCACAGATCTGCTCAACCGGTGGTTGGGGCGGTGGCTCTATCAACCAGGATTTCGCTCACAAGATGCTTGAGAACGATGGCGACAGCTATCGTCGTAAGGCTACCTTCCTCACCTCTGATGAGTTCTTCTATGATGCTACCCTTTGCCCTTGGCGTAATGACGTAGAGGCAGGTGGTACACTCGCTACTCGCGCAGAGAAGGAGATGGATCCTAACCGTGGTATCAAGAAGGAGGCTGGTTCATTCTCTCGTTCTGACGTAATGGAGGTTAAGATGATGTTGCATCCAAATGATGCTGACCTCTCTGTAGGTGACAACTGTAGCAACGCTAACCTCTGTCTTGCACGTCTTGGTGAGGCTTACCTCCTCTATGCTGAGGCATGTATCGCATCTGGCAACGCTGGTGAGGCTAAGAAGTATATCAATGCTATCCAGGAGCGTGCTGGTTCTAAGACCATCTCTTCTGAGGTTAACCTCCAGGTTCTCCAGGATGAGAAGCAGTACGAGATGTGGTTCGAGGGCTGCCGTTACTTCGACATCGTACGTTGGGGTATCGCTAAGCAGTGCTACGACAAGGTTCTTGACAACATTCCTCTTCAGTGGGATGAGTACTGGCAGTCAGGTCAGACCAAGCCTCACAAGCTCGTTTACAAGATCCATCATCCATTCGCAGAGGCTGGTATCAAGCTCCAGTTCGTAGCTGGCAAGAACGAGTACTTCCCACTCCCACAGACCGTTCTCGAGGTTAATAAGGAGATGCATCAGGTTCGTGGTTGGGCTAACTAATAGCTGACTACAAAACCTAATATATAAAAATGTATCGCATGGATTCATGCGATACATTTTTTTGTGCTATAAGAGACCTGATGATTATATGTAATGCCTTCATGGTCGACAGAAGATACTATCCGATTTCTTGTTATACCTTCTGGCCTCAATGAAGGTATTCTGCGAATTCGTGCGATACCTTCCAATGTCAACAAAGGTTCTCTACAAAAACATGCGATACCTTCACACGTTTATGAAGGTATCGCATAATTTCATTTGAGCCTATTTAGTTTCGTTTCTATGGACTTTTATTGCTTCGTAGTAGTTTTATCTAATGAATATCATAGAACCTGCTACAGCGTAAAAAACAACAAGAATAATCTGGATGAAGGTGAGGTTCTTTGTGATCCATTGTGGAATGCGATAATGACGAATGGTAAGGCCGACAGACAATATCACAAGCCAGATGATCCATGGCATCCATGCAAAGGCCGTACTGACGGCTGTGGCTGACGAATAGAATCCCAATGGAGTAAGTGACAGTGAAATGTCTTCCTGCTGTCCTAGACGCAAGCTGATACCTGCTAAAAGGAATGAAATGACAAATGGGAAGAATGCAAAGGGGGAGAAGCGGCTGACTAGGATGGTTAAGGCAAATAGCATGGCTGTAGGTCCTGCTAACCAATAAAGCAGTATTGTAACAAGTATCGTGTAAATACGACGAATGTATTTGTTTTCGATCTTCTGACGTAAATTCAAACAAACTAGCATCAGAAATACGCCAATCGTTCCTTCTATTAAATAATTGGTACGTGTATGTGCGAAGAATAGCGCCAAGGCTGGAAGGAAGGCCAGGATCTGAAGTCGACTGCTCCAGGCAATGCGAGCGAGGTAGGTACTCATCTCAAAAGTGATAAGACCTAGCAACAAGGCGTTGATTACATTGGTTACAGCAGTAGATTCATTACAAAACACAAAAGACAATGCTAAGAATAGCACTGTCGCAATCATTATATATATAAAGGTGTAAAGATGAATTCTGTCTTTCATTCGTAGTGTAAGTAAGAACAAAAAAATGGCAGTACGTTACAGAAACGCGTCATCACGACGAATTAAGGTAACGCCTGCCGCTAATTAAACACACACATGTCTAAAGCTTACTATCATATCCTTATTTACTCTTTGTTTTTCTGGGTGCAAAGTTACGACATTTATTAAAAACCTCCAAATTCTTTTGTTACATCTCTCTTTTTTAATGTAACATTTGAAGGAAAATGTGTTACATTTCTTTATTATTTACTAAATATGCCCCTAAAAAGCAGTAAAAAACGATGATTTGATAGTTATTTTCTTGTTATTTGTCGTTGCAATTTATTGGTGTAACAACGTTACAATAACAAGATATCCAAGCATGGCTGGAGCTGCCATAATGAGTGAATCGAAGCGATCCCAGAGTCCTCCATGGCCTGGAAGTATGTTGCCAGAGTCTTTTACTCCAACTGATCGCTTGACCAATGATTCAATCAGATCTCCGAAAGTAGATGTTACGCTTACGATCAGACCCATGCCCATCCATTCGAGTGTAGAGAGACGGAGTCCGTCATGAAGGTTGATGCCAAGGAAAGTCCAGAACTCTTCATATGAAAGTCCCCAGCCAAGAAGCATGGCAAATACAAGTCCTCCCCAGAATCCTTCCCAACTTTTCTTTGGAGAAACGCGAGGGAAGAGGCGATGCTTGCCGATGGTACAACCTGTGAGATAGGCTCCTGTGTCATTGATCCAGATAAAGAAGAATAATGACAGGACGAAGATTGGGCTATAGTCCTTGAGCACCTCGCCTAATGGGAAGGCTAAGGTGTGGAACGCTAATGCAGACAACATCGCAACAGGATATGCAATGTAAAGCTGTCCCAGAATGATATATGCTAACTCACGGAGTGGATTCGTCTGTTTCGAATAAAGACGGCTGATGAACATGACCATCATGTACAACACGTAGAGCTGGAAGACCCAATTGCTCGTCAGGTGTGACGAAACACAAAATGCACATAAGAATATCAGAGCGCCTCCAAAGCAATGAAGGGGGCGATAGATATTAATGTCTGCCAACCCGTTGATCAGTCCATAGAATTCCCAGAGGATACCCATGACGAGCAGCATAAAGAACGCTGCAAATGAGTACGGACCATATAGGATGGCAGTAAGCATCACTGCTACCAGGATGAGTGCTGTTATCGTACGCTGTATGAATGAACGTAATTTCATGATTCGACAGTCTTGTTTTCTTTTTCTTGTTGCATCAGTTCGTCTGATCTGGATGCCCACTGGCGTGGACCAAATATCTGTTCTACATCCTCAGTGAAGATAACCTCACGTTCCTCAAGGGTAGAAGCAAGCTGCTGGTGTCCTTCTTTATATTGTATAAGGAGTTCCTTAGCACGCTGATATTGTTCTGCAATGATCTTGCTGATTTCCTGATCGATGTACTTCGCTCTTTCTTCACTGAAAGGCTTAGTGAATCCGTATTCCTGTCCAGACGAATCGTAGTAACATACATTTGGAAGGCTTTCGCTCATGCCATAATAGGCCACCATCGCATATGCCTGTTTGGTGACGCGTTCCAGATCATTTGCTGCACCACTACTGATACTTCCGATGAAAAGCTCTTCAGCTGCACGTCCGCCTAACAAGCTGCAGACTTCGTCGCACATCGCCTGATAAGTAACAATCTGTCGTTCCTCTGGCATGTACCATGCTGCACCCAGTGCATTTCCGCGTGGTACGATGGTTACTTTCACCAGTGGATTGCCATATTTCAAATGCCAGCTGATCGTAGCGTGTCCAGCTTCATGAATGGCAATAGCATGCTTTTCTTCTGCCGTCATGACCTTTGACTTTTTCTCAAGGCCACCGATGATACGGTCTACTGCATCATTGAAATCCTGTTCATCGACGGTATCTTTTCCATTTCGAGCAGCGATAAGAGCAGCTTCATTACATACGTTAGCAATGTCTGCACCGCTGAAACCTGGAGTCTGTCGAGCCAACTTTTTGATATCAAGACCTTCTTTTAGTTTCAAAGGCTTCAAATGAACCTGGAAGATCTCTACACGATCCTGAAGTTCTGGAAGGTCAACATGAATCTGACGATCAAAACGACCTGCACGAAGAAGCGCCTTGTCAAGAATGTCGGCACGGTTGGTTGCAGCCAGGATGATTACGCCGGAATTGGTGCCAAATCCATCCATCTCGGTAAGCAACTGATTGAGTGTAGATTCGCGTTCATCATTGCTTGGCATACCACCGCGATTGCTACGTGCTCGGCCTACTGCATCAATCTCATCAATGAAAATGATACATGGCGCTTTTTCCTTTGCTTGGCGGAAGAGGTCGCGAACTCTGCTTGCACCTACACCCACAAACATTTCTACAAAGTCAGAACCAGACATTGAGAAGAATGGGACGTCGGCTTCGCCTGCTACGGCCTTAGCCAAAAGGGTCTTACCTGTGCCAGGAGGGCCTACAAGCAAGGCCCCCTTAGGAATCTTACCACCCAAATTTGTGAACTTATCAGGATTCTTCAAGAATTCTACGATTTCCTGCACCTCTTGTTTCGCTTCGCTGAGACCAGCAACATCCTCAAAGGTGACTTTCATCTTGTTGTCCTTCTCATAAACCTGAGCTTTACTGCGACCGACGTTGAAGATGCCGCCAATGCCACCACCTCCGCCTCCGCCACGGCTACCCATGCCGCGGAAGAAGATAAACCACAGGAAGAAGATCATCAAAAGTGGAGAAGCCAGGCTTAGGATGATGTCCCAAGGACCGCTTGATTTCTCATATCGGACGTCTGAAGTAAATTTGCTGTTCTCTTCATTACGCCATTTGTCGACATTGTCTGCAAATTTGTCTGCAGAAGGAATGCTGGTTTCGATACTGATCTGCTTGCCTTGCTGCTTTGCCTGCTCGTAAGCAGACTTCAACCCCTTCATGTTGTCAAGTTCAGGAGCCTTGCTAAGCTTAGCTGTAACAGTATTTGTCTTGGTGTTGACAATCAAAGTAGAGAAATCACCTTCCTGAGCCATTCGCTCAAAGTCGGTATATCCGATTTCTCTAGTAAGTTCATTCGAAGAGAAGAAATAAACGCCGAACAACACAGCACCAATGATCAGGTAAATCCAATAAAAATTGAATCCACCGCCTGATGGCATGCCATTCTTGCGTGTACCGCCGAAAGGATTTGACTTGTTGTCTTTCTTCTCGGTTGGTTTATTTATGTCTTTTTCGTAAGCCACGTCTGAAAATGAGTATAATTAAAGTGTAATTGAATAAGGGGTAAATCAATCAAGATCCGGTATCTCTGTGATGACAGCGTCTTCCCAGAAAGAATCTAAACGATAGAAATCACGGGTCTCTGGCTGGAAGATATGCACAAGTGCATAGCCATAGTCGATAGCCACCCATTGACGATTCTGCATGCCGACTTGACCTTGATGGTGCTCACCCATCTTTTCTTTGAGGTAGTCGGTCAAGCCGTTTGCTATGCCATATACATGGACGGAAGAAGTTCCTTCGCACACAACGAAGTATTGAAACGCAGCTTCTTCAAGCTGACGCATGTCGATCACCTGTATGTGGCGCGCCTTGCTGTCCTGAAGGCCTTCAATGATTTTTTCTATTAACGGGTCTTTCATTCTTTTAAAATTGCGCGCAAAGATACGAATAATTCTTGACAAACACTCTTAAAAAAACAAAAAAGTGGATATTACTACAGTTTTTTGTTACTTTTCTTGTTAGTACACAAAAAAAATGGTATATTTGCATCGCATTTTTCAGCCCCAAGAGGCGAAGAGAACGCGAAATATACATAATATAATAAAAAGAAAACATGGAAATCAGAGGACGTATCGTTCAGGTCCTGCCATTGGCACAAGGAGTAAGTAAGGCTGGAAATAACTGGCGTAAGCAGGAGTATATCCTGGAGACATTTGACCAGTACCCACGTAAAGTAATTTTTAATTTTTTCAATAATACTATTGATCAGTATCCTTTGCAGGTTGGAGAGGATATCATTCTTAGTTTTGATCTTGAGAGCCGTAGCTTTGTCGGTCGCGATGGTGTAGAGCGTTGGTCTACAGATGTTCGCGGTTGGAAGGCAGAGAAGGCTGATGCTCAGATGGCTGCAGGTTTTGGCGCTCCACAGGCTGCACCACAGTTCCAGGCTCCACAGCCAGCTGTGCCACAGTTCCCAGCAGAGCCAGCAGCTCCTGTAGCTGGTGATGATCTGCCATTCTAAGACGGTGTAATAAACAAATAAAAAAAAAAGAGGCTCAACGGCCTCTTTTTTAATTTGCTACTTCCGCAATAAACTTGATACGGACAAGTCTGATTTCTTCTTCAGTAAAGACGTCTCCATATTCCTGGATGGCAGCTTCAAGGTCATCCTTTGGCGAATCCTTGAAGTACTGATAAAGCTCATCAATGTCTTCTGGATCCATGACTTCATGCAGGAAGTAATCAATGTTGATACGTGTGCCGCTGAAGATGATGGCTTCCAGGTCATCGAGTAATTCGTTGAATTCAATGTGCTGACCCTGAGCTAATTCGTCAAGCGCAATCTTGCGGTCAATCGCCTTGATGATATCCAGTTTTTTCTTTGACTTGTTAGCTACAGTACGGAAACGGAGGTCCTCAGGACGGACGATCTCATTCTCTTCGCAGTGACGCTTGATGAGTGCACAGAATTCCTCACCATAACGTTTTGCTTTACCTGCACCTACACCAGGAACATTCTGGAGCTCTTCGATGGTGATAGGGTAGGTGGTAGCCATTGCTTCGAGCGAAGGATCCTGGAAGATGACGTATGGAGGAAGCTCCAATCGCTTGGCAACCTTCTTGCGCAAGTCCTTAAGCATATTATACAATGCTTCATCTGCTGCTGCACTTGCGCCTGTTCCCTTAACCTCTGTCTCTTCCATATCGTCATCGTCTTCACACTCGACGACGATAGAGAACGCCTTCGGATTATTGAGGAAACGTTTGCCTGAAGCGGTAACCTTCAGAAGTCCATAAGACTCAATATCTTTGCTTAAATACTTGTCTACCAACGCCTGACGGATGACTGCATTCCAGATGGCTGGAGTTTCGTCATTGCCAGAACCGAAGCATTCGAGGAGGTCATGCTGATAGCCAGCCACTTCGTCGGTGCGGATACCTTCAAGGATCGTAACGACATATTCCTGCTTGAATTTCTCTTTCAGAGCCTGAACGGTTTCGATAACGGCGCAAAGGAGCTCCTTGGCTTCGATACGCTTCTTAGGCTTGCGACAATTGTCACAATTGCCACATTCTTCGTCTTTGAAATCTTCTCCGAAATAATGCAGCAAGGCTTTGCGCCTACACATAGAGGTTTCGGCATAAGCCTGTGTCTCTTTCAGCAATAATCGACCAATCTCCTGTTCTGCGATCGGCTTGCCCTGCATGAATTTCTCCAGCTTGAGTAAGTCTTTCTCGCTATAGAATGCAATACATTCGCCTTCTCCACCATCACGACCGGCACGACCGGTTTCCTGATAATAGCCTTCGAGGCTCTTTGGCATATCGTAATGTATCACATAGCGAACATCCGGCTTGTCGATACCCATGCCAAACGCAATGGTTGCAACAATGACATCAACGTCCTCCTTTAGGAAAGCGTCCTGGTTCTCGCTACGTACATTGCTTTCCATACCAGCGTGATATGGAAGAGACTTGATATTGTTTGCCTTGAGTACTTCTGTCAGCTCTTCGACCTTCTTGCGGCTTAAGCAGTAGATGATTCCGCTCTTACCTGGCTTCTGCTTAATATATTTAATAATGTCTCGATCAATGTTATCGGTCTTCGGACGAACTTCGTAATAGAGGTTCGGACGATTGAACGAAGACTTAAAGACTTTACCCTTAAGGATTCCAAGATTCTTCATGATGTCATGCTGAACCTTAGGAGTCGCAGTTGCTGTCAATGCAATCAGAGGCCGAGAACCGATTTCATTGATAATCGGACGGATACGACGGTATTCTGGGCGGAAGTCATGACCCCACTCAGAGATACAATGTGCTTCATCGACAGCAAAGAACGAAATGTTCACTGAGCGAAGGAAATCAATATTCTCCTGCTTGGTCAATGACTCTGGTGCAACATACAGCAATTTACATTTTCCTTCGAGAATGTCTTGCTTGACTTGATCAATAGCGGTTTTGGTCAATGATGAATTGATAAAATGGGCAACATTGTCCTCCTCACTGAAATTGCGCATCGCATCGACCTGATTTTTCATCAGGGCAATGAGAGGTGAGATGACAATTGCTGTGCCATCCATCAAAAGTGAAGGTAACTGATAACAAAGAGACTTGCCGCCACCTGTTGGCATAAGAACGAATGTATCGTTTCCTTCCATAAGGTTGCGGATAATTTCTTCTTGATTACCTTTAAAATTGTCAAATCCGAAATGTAGTTTCAGATTCTGTTGCAACGATTTGTCCATATAGTAATAAATGTAGTGCAAATATATGGATGGATTTTGATACTTCCAAATTTTTTGATAAGATTTTTTCGTATTTTATAAAAAAATCCGCAATTTCATAATAGAAACTGCGGATTCCTTTATTTTTGAATCTGTTTTTGGCCAAAAAAAGCGTTTTGAGGCATGTGGAGCGTATTATTGCTTCATTAAATTCTCCAGTTCTTCAGATGCCTCCAGCCACTCGAAAGAGATATCATCCATCTCTTTTTTCAGTGCTGCATGATCAATATACAGCTGTTGGTTCTGGCTTCCTTCTGGAGTCGCCATCTCCGCCTCGAGGCTGTCAATCTTCTGCTGAATCTTATTCATTTTATCCTCAAGGCCCTTGATCTGCTTCTCCAGTTTGCTGACCTGCGCTTTCTGCGCTTTCTGCTGCTCGTAAGAAAGAACTCCCTTATTTCCTGATGGAGATGGAGAATTCGATGTGAGTTGAGACGCAATTGATGCTGCTGCGGTTTTTGGATCAACAGAATTCTTGGCAGGACTAACATTCTTGTTGTCTCCTTCCTTTCGAGGGAGACTAGAAGTCGTTACCTTCTTTTCAAGTTCTTGCAGGCTTTCAATATTCTTCTTCTGCAGATAATCGTAGATACCACCGATATGCTCTTTGACACGTCCATGACCGAACTCATAGACTTTGCCAACCAGTCCATCCAGGAAATCTCGGTCGTGACTTACTACGATGACAGTACCTTCAAAAGCTTTGATCGCATCCTTAAGTACCTGTTTTGATGAAATGTCAAGATGGTTGGTAGGCTCGTCGAGAATAAGCAGGTTGACGGGTTCGAGCAAAAGACGGATCATTGCAAGACGGCTACGTTCGCCACCAGACAAAACTTTTACAGGTTTGTCTATGGATTCGCCACCGAACATAAATGCACCAAGAATATCGCGGATCTTTGTGCGGATGTCTCCGACGGCCACTCTGTCAATGGTGTCAAAGACGGAGATGTTCTCGTCTAATAATTGCGCCTGATTCTGTGCAAAGTATCCGATTTTTACTCCATGACCGACTTTGAGAGTTCCGTCGAATGGAATCTGATCCATGATACACTTTACGAGCGTAGACTTTCCTTCACCGTTTCGACCGACAAACGCTACTTTCTCTCCGCGATTGATCGTGAGTTCAACGTGGTCGAACACTAGGTAACCTTCTTCGCCATCCTGTGGTCTGTCTGCTACATGCGTCTTAGGATAAATCTTACGGACATCCTGACAGATGACGGGATAGTCGCCACTTCGAGGTGCTGGTGGAAATTTCAAATTCAATCGACTATTGTCTACTTCATCGATTTCAATAGGAACAATCTTTTCAAGCTGTTTGATTCGGCTCTGAACCTGAATGGCTTTTGTCGCCTGATAACGGAAACGCTCGATAAAATCCTTTGTTTCCTGTATCATCTTCTGTTGGTTCTCATAAGCACGACGCTGCTGCTCGATACGTTCAGCATGTAAAACTACATATTTGCTGTAGTTTACATTGTAGTCATGTATGGTGCCACAGGTTATCTCGATGGTTCGGGTTGTTACATTGTCAAGGAAAGCACGGTCGTGGCTGATTAGCAGAAGTGTGGTGCTATTCTGCACGAGGAATTTCTCCAGCCATTGAATACTCTCGATATCAAGATGGTTGGTTGGCTCGTCTAGTAAAAGAAGATCTGGATGCTGTAAGAGAATCTTTGCCAGCTCGATACGCATACGCCAGCCACCAGAGAATTCACTGGTAGGACGGTCAAAGTCTGATCTCTCAAAACCGAGACCTTGTAAGGTGCGCTCAATTTCTGCATCACGATTCTGACTTTGAATGACGGTAAGCTGTTCGTTGAGCTCGGTCATGCTGTCGATCAGATCCGCATACGACTGGCTTTCATAGTCAGTACGGCTCTCCAGCTCTTTGTTCATCTCGGCCAGACGGTTCTCAAGAGCGATGGTTGAGGAAAATGCTTTCTCGGTTTCCTGTCGCACGGTCATAGAGTCACTCAGGACCATGACCTGAGGCAAGTAGCCGATAGTCATTCCCTTTGGCTTACTTACGCGGCCACGTGTAGGGTTCTGTATGCCAGCAATAATCTTGAGCATGGTGCTTTTGCCAGCACCATTCTTGCCAACTAAAGCAATTCGCTCATGACTGTTGATGACGTAATTAACGTCTGTGAAAAGTGGCTTTACACCAAACTCTACACTCAAGTTTTCTATTGATACCATTATATTCTGATCTACCTTATTTAATATAACGATACCATGATTTATCGCGACATTGCGTTCATGAGCAATTCCTCGTTGCTACGGGTATTCTTGAGCTGTTTCTGTAACATCTCCATCGCCTCAATAGGGGTGTGGTCTGAGAGGAATCTGCGGAGAATCCAGATGCGATTTGATGTAGCCTGATCAAGCAACAGATCGTCACGACGAGTACTTGATGCCAAGAGATCTACGGCAGGGAAGATACGCTTGTTGGCAATCTTACGATCGAGGACAAGTTCCATGTTGCCTGTACCCTTGAATTCCTCGAAGATGACTTCGTCCATCTTACTGCCGGTTTCAATCAATGCGGTGGCAATAATGGTGAGCGAACCGCCATTCTCAATGTTTCGAGCTGCACCGAAGAATCGCTTAGGCTTCTGAAGTGCATTTGCCTCCACGCCACCAGACAGTACCTTGCCACTTGAAGGAGATACGGTATTGTATGCACGAGCCAGACGAGTAATAGAGTCAAGAAGGATCACGACGTCATGTCCGCACTCTGTCAAGCGCTTGGCTTTCTCAATGACCATATCGGCCACCTTGACATGACGATCTGCTGGTTCGTCGAACGTCGATGCGATAACCTCGGCATTTACACTTCGCTGCATGTCTGTAACCTCCTCAGGTCGTTCGTCAATGAGAAGAACAATCATGTAAGCCTCAGGATTATTCTCGCTGATGGCTGTGGCAATCTGCTTGAGCAATACAGTCTTACCTGCTTTCGGAGGTGCGACAATCATTGCACGCTGTCCTTTGCCGATAGGTGCGAACATATCGATGATACGACATGCATCAGTGTCATTGTTGCCTTTGGTCAGCTTGAACTTCTCGTTAGGGAACAATGGGGTGAGGTGCTCAAAAGGAACACGGTCACGAACGAATTCTACACTCTTGCCATTGATCTCAGATACGCGAACTAATGGATAATTGTGTTCACCTTCGCGTGGCGGACGAATAGGACCTTCGACGACATCACCTTGCTTAAGATTATTCTGCTTGATCTGCTGTTGGCTGACAAAGATGTCGTCAGGAGATGCAAAATAGTTGTAGTCGCTAGAACGGAGGAAGCCAAAGCCATCTGGCATGATTTCCAAGACACCACAACCTGTCAGGACACCGTCAAAAACATCACGTGTAACTTTTGGCGTCGCAGGTCCCTCAGGGGCTTCTTCCACCTTATTAATTACAGGTTCATCTTCGATATTCTCACCCTTGATAGGATATGGATCCTGCATATATGGATTTGGCTCCTCAATTGGACGGACCTTCTTCTTTTTCTTATCGTCATGCTTGTTCTTTCGAGATGGTCGGCCGAAACCAAACATATCAGAGAATGCATTCTTATTCTTTTCAATCAGCTTAAGGGTTGCATCCTCTTCTTCTGGATATGATGGTTCTTCGCCAAACATCTGGTCATCTGGACCATAGTTCATCTCTGAAGGATCATAGATCTGATCTTCAGGATTATAGTTGATGTCCTCTTGATATCCTTGGTCCTCATTATTATAATCCTGTTCTTCAGGATAATAATCTGGGGCGTCTGAATATGTAGGCTCTTCTGCTTGTGGTTCAATCATGTCTTGAGTAGGTTCAGGTTCGTTAACTACGACCTCTGTCGTGTCAGGAGCCGAAACTTCATCTTTGACTTCAGGTTCTGTAGCCTTTGATTTGCGGCCACGTTTTTTTGGAGCAACAGGTTCTTCTGCAGAAGGAACAGCCTCTTTAGGCTCCTTCTTCTCTGCTGCTTTTTCTGCTTTCCTGATTTGTTTGATCAGTGCGCTTTTGTCATTAAAGTCAGGATTTTCGATGTTGATTTCTCTCGCTAACAAAACGAGTTCGCCTGGCTCCATCATGTCCAGTTCTTTTGCTGAATGCATAGTGGTTATTTTGGATAATAAAAAATCTGGGAAAAAAGCACATAGCACAATCTATGAAAGATTGTTTAGGATTTGTGTCTAATAAAAATGTGGGAAATTGCTATATGCGCTGCAAAGATATTATAAAGATTTGGAACGACCAAATTTTTTTACATTTTTTTTGAAAGAATAAGAAAAAAGACGCAAAAATTATTTCTTGCGTCTTAAAAATAGGTCCTGGAAGGACTTGAAGTCTTTTCTTAAAATGAATCCGATTCCCTGTGTTGTCAGTGCATTATTGATCGAATAATCTCGCTCATTATAATGACTGTAAGCTTTGACTCGCAGGGAGCCTTTCTGGTTGATGAGGAACTCCAGGTCGAAATCTCCGATGAAAGAATTGCTCCTTCCGGTCATTCCAAGATGGTTGGCAGGATCTCGGTACCCGACATTGCCATTGAGTAAAAGACGATCGTCGAGCAAGCGGGTACTGAGGCTTAGGTCCATTTCCATATCGGAGAAGTCTCCTTTGTCTGAACGGAAATTGGTGCCCATTGTAAAGTTGTCACTGACATGACCTAGTAACTGATTGAGTTGCGATGTGATACTAGCACTGGCAAAAGAAGTCAATTCTGAACCACTACGCGACTGAGAAGACTGTACATACTGCGGAGTGTAGAACTTATTGAAGAGCAACAGGTACAAAACCTCCTGATTGAGCATTTCCTGCGTACCAATTACATTGTGTACATACGCTTGAATCTCTTCGCTTACATTCTTTACATCCAGATCAAAGCTGACTTGAGGTGCAGAAAGTTGTCCTGTCACTGCTAGTTTGCAGTCAACAGGTACGGAGCTTCTGCTTAATGATCCTAGGGTAGTGATTCCTTCATCCAGATCTCTCAGGTTTACAGATGGAATACTATAATGTGCATCGAGCGCGAGTTCTGCTTCACTTGGCACGCCGTTGAATCTGACCGTTGAAGTGTTATCAAGTTGGAAAACTTTGTTCATCAGATCTCCTCGCATGTTCATACTGTAAGATCCGCTGGTGATATTATAGGTGCCTGATAATGTGATGTCTCGTCTTGGATCATAATGCAGTGCAAGATTACCTTGTCCTCGGCAGGATAGTTTGTCATCAGCAAGTGGATCCATCTGGACATAAACCTGACATTGATCCGTAGCACTGATCTGCATATCGACCTGAAGGTTTGTCGGACTTTCTTTTTCAACTTCAGGGGTATTCATGATCTGTCCAATTAATGATGAATTCGACAGATGGGATGAGGCCTGAGTCTGTTCTTCCAATAAACCTTTATCTCTAAAGGCGAGGAATGTGTATGAAGACGCGTCCTGCTCAAAACTCTGTTCGCGAGGTGACAGATAGAACCAGGATTTGTCTGTAGTTCCGACATTCAGATTAATACGATGCTGACCATTGCCACCACGCAGGTGCGCTTGCCCTGTCGCATATAATTGTCCCCAATAGATACGACCAGGAGCCTGTTTACGATCTAAAACAAGGAATCCTTGGTTGGCTTCCGGCATGAGGATGTTTACATCGTATTCAAAATTGGAAAGATAACTATGTCTTATTTTTGCATCAAGCTGAAGTGGGTGACCATGACAATCGTCTACTGTAACATCAGACAGATATAGATAATTGTGTTCAAGATGTACTGTGTCGTCCAAATGGAAATGAGCATCTAACAGATTGTGTGTGAATCGGCCGTCAACGCGTGGATGTCCTGCAAGTTCTAGTCGTTTGCCATCTCCGAATAGGCGCGTCTTACCTGTGATGGTGCCACTGAATTGCTGCAGAATATTTCCTGTCCAATAATTGATGAATCCAAGAGGTAGATGATCTGTGTCGAATACTAGATCAAGAGAGTCATGAGCACCAAGTCGGATGTCTCCATATGCATGGCTCTTATACTGATTGTCTGACAAGAATCGGCAGTCAACATCGATCTTTTTCTTATCAAATACGAAATCGAGATTCAGATGAGCATCTCCTACGATCGTGTCTATATAAGTAAAGTTCTCAATGAAGAGATCTTCGGTATGTAACATGTTTGTAGGTTCACTAGAGAACACCAGGTCACCTGTTGCCTTACCTCGGAATTGAAGATAGCCTTTGTCAAAATTTCGGAAAACCTGTCCGAGTTCGAATTTGTCAAGCTGAACGATGAAATCTTTGCTGCCATCTTTGCCTAAAACACCAGACGCTGTAATAGTTTGATCGGTTCCTTCCAGACAGAAATCCTGAATGGCGTAATTGCCATCTTCGGTTCTTGCAAAGTGACCACTTTTCAGTTGGAGTTCTTCCTCATTATTATATAATAAGGAGGTAGGATAGAGGGTGACTTCCATCAGGTCTGTTGCAACTTCTCCTTTAAGAGTTCCGCTCAGGTTGTGAGATCCATTACCTGCACTGAAGTCGATGATAGGAAACAAGGATCCATAACGATCTTTCTCCATCTCGGCGTAGAGGGTCAAGCGACTTTTGGCGTCGAGAAAAACCGTCGGTAATTCCACAGAGAGATGACTAAGTTGCTGCAGAGAATCGACTTGCAAAGAGAAAAGTGCATCGTTTGTCATGCGTTCTGGACGATTCAGTAGATCTGCCAGATCGTTTAATACAGGGACTCGTCCATCGATGCTATAAGCTTTTTGTTTGCGAGAACGCTTGTACTGCATTTGCAGGATCTGACTTGAGAGCATGCCACGATCGGCTGTCCCTTCAAAGAGGATCGGCTCTAAAGAAAGCTGTTTCCCATTATGATTAAGAAGAATGTCTGTGATCTGCACTTCTCCTTCGGCATCCTGCCAGCCGCTGGCCATAAGATCTGCATGGATTTTTGCGGAGACTGCTAAACTGTCAATCAGGCTATAATCCGTCAAATGAAGCGCGTTGGATTGTAGCCGGGTTACGATACCATCGATCTTGTATCTTTTCTGATAATGTGCAAGGTCCAGGTCGTAATTGAGATTCAGATTGCCAAGAGAATCTGTCAGGATAATATTACCTTTAAAACCATTCTCTTTGGAACCTTCACCTTGGATCTTGATATCGGAATAAGTGTGTTGGCGAAAATCTAATCGGTCTATGTCTCCGTCTATCGCCATCCGGAAAGGTTCAGAGGGAGAATAATGAAGGTCGAAATCTGTATCTATAGCAATGTCCCCAATCTGAGCTGAGGTAGGAAGGAGAGAAGATAGTTCAAATCCAAAAGTATGACAATGGCCGGAAATACTAAATACTCTTCCTTTGAGGTCACTATTTGCGTGTCCATCCAATGTAATACTTCCAAGTGCTGTGGAAATATCACCTTGCATGTCGGCATCGCAAAGCAAACCTTCTATATGCGACGTCAAGTTAACGTCCCCAAGAACATCGGTCTTAAGAAGCGCCTTATGGATATCTAAAGAGACAATAAAACTATCAAGAGGAGCGGATAAATTCGATAGAAATACCGAAGAACGGATATTTGCACTTCTAAGTCCTTGTATTTTTTCGTGTCCGTGAGGCAATTGTAATTGATTCAATTCTACTGCAATTCCTTCGGATGTTCCTTTGGCTACTGCTTTGCAGTTGAAATCAGGATGTTCAATCTGAAGACCTTTTAATTCGAAGATTTCTTTGACATCTTTTGGTTCGCCTGTCAGGTATTGAAGTTTATCAAGTTCAAAATCTCCTTTGTTCAGTCGAATAAAAGCTTCTGAACTCTGGAAATGCATTTTCTTGATTTGCAGGTGATTGCCGTGGAGATGAAGATTGGTACTTAGATTTTCTAATGCATATTGATTGTATGCAATACGTCCTTGACGTAGCAAAATAGCATTAAGATCGAATTGCTCAATGAAAGAGGAACTGTTAGGATCCTTTTTTTTCAGCGCATCTATTACAAATTGATAATTTGCAATACTATCTTCCCCTTGTTTATGAGCATTTAATTTGAAGTCAATAAGCTGGCAGGTATTCAATACAAGATTATGATTCAGCAATGGCCAAATATCATAGGCCATCATGACGCGGCGTGCATATAGCAATGTGTCGTTCTGCTGATCATAGATAGTCACTTGGTTCAGAATGACCTGATTTCTCCAATCGACTTCAGCTTCGCCATCAATTGTCACACGAGTATTGAGTTCCTCGCTCAGCAGTTGTGCGACAGAATAATTGACCATCAATCCCGATAAATTGAAATGAATTGCCAGATATAAGACAATAAACAATAGCATCACCGAGTATACGATGGTGTGCATGCTTCGTCTTATGAAAGTGGAAAAACGATTCAAGTTGGAATTGATAAATAGATTAAGTCGCAGTTGTTGAATTGCTTATTCTAAAGGATAGATAGCGAATTTCTTTCGGATTGCACGGAAATGTTCCAGATCTTTCTGCCAAGTGGCGCGAATCTGTTCTTCGCTCATGCCAGCTTTCAGTTGGTTATACAGCTGATCAGATCCAGCCAACTGATTAAAGAATTTTGCGCGGGTAATCCATCCCCATCCGTTCTCTTTCTGGTACTGTAGATAAAAACGGAGGCTGAATCCTTTTGGCGCTTCAACCTGGCGTAAATCGTGTTTGCCGAACATCTCAAACGGATGGTCGGTACCACGGCCTACACTAACTTCGCTTCCTTCAAACAGGCAAAGGCTTGGATAAAGTGCAATGGCATGGTCGTTCTGTAGATTCTTCGACGGACCAATAGGCAAAGAATAGGGCTGTCCATGCTTCCATCCAGCACAAGGAATAATGGTGAAATTCAGTTCGGGAACATCTTTGCCTGGCTGCTGCTTTTCTTTGAGCCAGTCCAGTTCCACCATGATTCTTGCCAATTCTCCAAGTGTACAGCCATGCAAAAGTGGAATGGGGATGATGCCAACGAAAGAGGAGAATCGCATGTCCAATGTAGGACCGTCTACTACATCTTTCGGATTAGGACGATCCAGAATTATCAGTTCTACATGCTGTTCACTGGCAGCTTGCATGACATAATACAGCGTAGAAAGATACGTATAGAAACGACACCCTACATCCTGGATGTCAAATATGATGACGTCAAGATCCTGAAGCCATTCAGTCTTAGGCTTTTTCGTATTTCCGTAAAGACTGTAGATGGTAAGTCCTGTGCTAGCGTCTTTGCCATTGGTAATATGAGCTCCTGCTTCTGCAGTTCCCTTGTATCCATGCTCTGGAGCCATGATACATCTGACATTGACTCCTCGACTGAGTAAAGTGTCTGGCAATGGAATTAAGGCTCCATCAGACGGACGAGTAACAACTGCAGTCTGGTTGACGACTAAGCCCACTCTCTTGCCTTCAAGCAGAGGAAGGTATGAGGACATGCTTTCTGCACCAGTGATTACTTTGGCGTAACAAAGACTATCGTGAGAAGTGAAAAAAGTGGCAATTGTGATTATTACTAACAAAAAATAACGCTTCATTGTTGGTAAAGCTGAAAATTATAATTATTTTTGCGCGGCAAATATAATAATTTATATTGTAAAGACCAAATTTTAGTTCTTAATTCTTTGTAAAAAATGACCGCGCTCGATATCATCTATCATTTCTATCCGCAAGATACCGCTTTACGTCGTTTGTTGCTGTTGCATAGCCGTTGTGTAGCAGAGAAAGC
>JAZUIL010000151.1:0-10701 GCA_045642245.1 Bacteroidales bacterium | reverse complement strand
TATATAGGATGGAAGTAGCTTTCATTGGTAGAAATATTTAATTCACTTGGCAAAGGTAGGTCTTTTTATGTGTAATTCCAAATCTTTGTGGTAAAATCGCAGTTGTCATAATAAAATTATGAAGGATGATTTGGATTTTTCACCTATTTATATTATCTTTGCACCGATAAGAAAAAAACACAAAATATAAAACCAATGAACAAAATTAGTTATGCGCTTGGCCTCACGATTGGCCAGCAGATGGAATCAATGGGTATCAAGGATACTCTTGTAATGGAGGATTTCGCAGCAGGTATTCAGGATATGTTGCAGAAGAATCAGTTTAAGGTTGCACCTCAGGAGGCTCAGCAGATCTTGAATGATTTCTTCTCTGAACTTCAGGCAAAGGAGCAGGCTGCACAGGCAGAGGCTGGTAAGGCTGCTAAGGAAGCAGGAGAGAAGTTCCTGGCTGAGAATGCAAAGAAAGATGGAGTAGTGGTTACTGCCAGTGGCCTTCAGTATATCGTTCTTCAGGAGGGTACAGGCAAGCAGCCTAAGGCTTCAGACACTGTACGTTGCCACTATGAGGGAACTTTGACCGATGGTACTGTCTTTGACTCTTCTTATCAGCGTGGTGAACCTGCTGATTTCGGTCTGAATCAGGTAATTAAGGGTTGGACCGAAGGTGTCGCTCTTATGAAGGAAGGTGCTAAGTATCGTTTCTTCATCCCTTACAACCTCGCTTATGGTGAGCGTGGTGCAGGTGGTATGATTCCTCCTTATGCAGCACTCATCTTTGATGTAGAGCTTATTGAGGTTCTTTAATCAGATTAAGAATCGTTTCTTTCATTAAGAAATACGCTCATAATGATCGTTGAAAACTGGCAAGAAGAGACCGAACGCCGTGTAAAGAAAGGAGTGGAGTTCTTCAAGCAAGGATATAATTGTAGCCAATCCGTGACGTTAGCGTTTGCGGATTGGTACAATGTCCCTTTAGGCCTGATGGCTCGTATGTCTGCTTCTTTTGGAGGTGGCATTGGCCGTATGCGTGAGACTTGTGGTTCTGCATTAGGAATGTTTATGCTGGCAGGTCTTGAAGTCGCTTCAGAAGAGGCTAATCAGGAGATTAAAAAGCTTAATTATGAGGCAGTTCAACAGCTTGCAGCCAGTTTTAAGGAGCAAACTGGAAGCATTTGTTGTAAGGAACTATTAGGCCTGAATAAGCAGAGAGCTGACGGAACAATTCCTGAGATAACTATCTGTGCCACACCAGAAGCACGTACAGATGAATACTATAAGAAACGTCCTTGTATCCGTATGGTAGAGACTGGAATACGAACTTATATGAAATATCTGGAAGAACGTTATTCGAAGTAGTAATTACTATCAGTATTGTGTGTTCTAACATATTGATTAACGCTGTATTATAATATTTTATGACTAATATTCTTTCACCAGAGAAAGACCCGATGGGTGCAGCTATCCGAGAGTATCATCAAACCGGAAAAGCTGGTAGACTTCGTGTCTTGTCAAGCATGTTCGATGAAGATGAAATTCCTGTTGCTCATCTGTTTAGAAGTCTGGATCAGATGTCGGCTTTAGAACAGAAAGCCATCAGCATGGCAAGAGGTCGAATTCTGGATGTCGGTGCTGGTGCAGGATGTCATTCTGTATTACTTGATGATGTTCATGCTATTGATATTTCACCATTGAGTTGTGAGGTGCTGCAAGATCGAGGTATTAAGTCCGTGCAGTGTATCAATCTTTTTGATGAACGTCTTGTAGGTCCATTCGATACGATTCTCATGCTGATGAACGGAACAGGTATCATTGGTAAGTTGAAGAACATGCCAGCATTTCTTGACAGAGTTCGTCAGCTACTTAATAAAGGAGGTCAGATTCTTGTCGACTCAAGTGATCTGAAGTATCTTTATGAGAACGAAGATGGAACATATGATATCGATCCATTAGGTCCTTATTATGGAGAGATCGATTATCAAATGGTTTATCGGAAAGTCAAGGGAGAACCATTTGATTGGTTGTATGTTGACTTCGAAACTCTTAAAATGATTGCAGAAAGCAATGGTTTCATATGTAATAAGGTGTTAGAAGGTGAACATTATGATTACCTGGCGCAGATAACCTTAAAATGAATCTCATAGAACAAGTCTAATCCGAGTTATGTTAACTTTATATTTTCAATGTCTCTCCTAATTATATAGAAATATAGGATTAAATTAACTTTCTCAGATAATTATATATTGGTACCTATTATAATATAGGTATACACATATAGTACATATATAATAGTATTAATGGATCAAGAATATTTCAATTCATTAAATAATCGTCAACGAGAAGCTGTTGAAGCTACTGAAGGACGTATACGTGTAGTTGCAGGTGCTGGTTCTGGTAAAACCAAAGCTTTGACTTGCCGCTACGCTTACCTAGTTAATGTCTTGGGTGTTGATCCTGCTAATATTCTTTGTCTCACCTTTACTAATAAGGCTGCACAGGAAATGCGACAGCGAATCAGTAAGCTAGTTGCTAGTGGCGACTATAATGATTTTGTCTGTACGATCCATGGATTCTGTGTGAAGTTCTTGAGACAAGAAATACATCGCCTTGGTTATCCTAAATCCTTTACTATTCTAGACGAAGAAGATCAGAAACAATTAGCTAAACAAGTCATGGAAGAACTGGGTCTCAATAGAACTGTTGAGACCGTTGGTCAATTCCTTGATTCTGCAGGAAATCGAAAGATTGCGGAATTCTTGCAGCAACCGAATTACATTGATCGTATGATGCTTACTGATGGTCTCAGTGAAAATTACGATAAGACTGTGGATCTTGTTTCTAATGATGATCAATCTGCTCAACAGGCTCAGGATATGGCTTTTGTGCGATATTTGCAGCTACAGAAGAAGACTTTAGCGCTTGATTTCCAGGATCTCATCTTCTTTACAATCCATATCCTCAAGCGATTTCCTGATGTCTGCGAACATTGGCAGAACGAGATGGAATATATTATGCTTGACGAGGCTCAGGATTGTAATAAATCTGATTGGACGATTGTAGAAACTCTGCAAGGAATCCATCACAACCTCTTTATTGTTGGAGATCCTGATCAGGCAATCTATGAATGGCGTGGTGCAAAGCCTAAGATGTTCATTGATTTTAAGGCAGATAGAACAATCGTGCTAGATCAGAATTATCGATCGACTACTCCTATCCTGTCGGTAGCTAATTCTGTAATCAGTCGCAATAGAAATCGTCTGCCGAAGAATCTCTTCACTACTCGCAATGGTGGTACGCAAGTAACTCATTTCCATGGACGTTCGGATGATGAAGAGAATAAATGGATTGCTAAGAAGATACTTTCTCTTGTCGAAAAAGGAAAAGTATCATGTGATCAATCTACTACTAATTTTTCTGATTTTGCCATTCTATATCGTGCCAGCTATCTTAGTCGCGGTATAGAACAGGCTTTGGTCAATGCAGGAATTGATTATGTTATCTGGGGAGGCGTACGTTTCTTTGATCGTGCAGAGATTAAAGATGCACTCTCCTATCTCCGACTGATCAGTCAAGGCGATGACTTATCTTTCCTGCGTATCTGCAATACACCAAGCAGAAAGGTTGGTAAAGTATATTTGAGCAAATTAAAAACCTTTGCAGATCAGGATAAAACCACGCTTTATGAGGCTTTGAAACGTCATATTTCTGCACGAGATCTCTATAAAGAATCGATGATTCATTTTATCGATCTGATCGAAGAATGTAGGCAGTTTGTGGAAGAACGCCTTAAGTTGCCTGTTTTCCTCGATGAACATGGCACTGTCATTAGTACACAGCGAAGAGATCATGTGATCAGTGATGTGATGGATATGGTGCTCGAAAAGAGCGGCTATAAGCAACTGTTACGAGAAGATGATGATACTGATCGTCTTGAGAATCTCACAGAACTTCTGCAAAGTATCAAGACCTACGAAGAGGCTCATCTTCAGGATGAAGTTCTGAGTATTGACAATTATCTGCAGGATATCGCGCTCTATACCAATATGGATATGGACGTAGATTCTGCACAATCTTCTCGTAAGAATAAGGATAGTAAGTATGAATCCACTTCTTCTGATGCTAAAAATGACAAAAACAAGAAAGACAAAGTTCGCCTGATGACTATCCATCAGGCGAAAGGCTTGGAATTCCCGTATGTCTTTGTCGCTGGTTTGAGTGAAGGAATCTTCCCAAGTATGAAGACCTTACGCGAACGAAAAGGTGATGGTGAAGAAGAAGAACGCAGATTGATGTACGTTGCAGTGACACGTGCAGAAAAAGAACTCTTCCTCACTGAGAGCGAAGGATTTAATGCCGCCTCTCGCCTCTCGAAATATCCTAGTCGTTTCTTGAGAGAGATACAACGAAGTCTCTTTGTCACTGAAGGTGATATGGATGATCTTCTCTGGCAGGAATCGGGCAAGATGGTGCAGTATTTAGGATTGGATTTCTCATCTAATCCAGACGCTCCTATCCCATCGGCAACGGTAACACAGGACTTCTGGCCGGCAGGTACTCGTGTTCGTCATGAAGTTTTAGGCGAAGGAACCATTGTAAGTTATAATGAAGCCAGAGGTTCGTATTCTGTTGCATTTGGCAATGGTACTCGCAATATCAGAGCCTCATTCCTCACACCCATTGATTAATAGAGGTTTTATCATTATTGATTAATTGCATCGAAGATTAATAGCAAAAATATGACCATCAAGCATGCTTCTTTTCTGCCGGCTCAAGCTATTGCAGATACTGTCAATCAGTGTCTGGAGAAGGATGCATGTATTGTAATCACTGCTCCACCTGGTGCTGGTAAGTCGACGTTGTTGCCACTTACTATTTTACAAGGTGCTGTCAATGACGGAAAGATCCTGATGTTGGAACCTCGTCGTCTGGCAGCAAGGCAGATTGCAGAGCGTATGTCTTCCATGCTCGACGAACCTGTCGGAAAGACAGTCGGTTATCGTGTACGATTCGAGCAGAAAGTCTCTGCTGAAACGAAGATCGAAGTCCTGACCGAAGGTATTCTGACTCGTATGTTGGTCAATGATCCTACCCTCGATGGAGTCTCAACGATTATCTTTGATGAGTTTCATGAGCGAAGTCTCAATTCTGATGTCGCACTTGCTTTGACACGAGAGGCTCAACAAGTGATCCGACCAGATCTTCGCATCGTCATCATGTCTGCTACCATTGACGCTACAACGATCTGTCAATCATTAGGTGCAAGGTTGATAGAATGTGACGGACGAATGTTTCCTGTTGATGTCGTTCATACTCAAGAAGAAGCAACTGAACAGAATGTCGCGGAAGTAGTGGCTCATGTCATTCGTCAGGCACATCGAGAACAAGAAGGCGATATCCTCGCATTCCTACCAGGTGAAGGTGATATCAGGCGTTGTCAGGAATTGCTTGCAGATGCTTTAGGAGAAACGTCTATTCGTCCGCTTTACGGCATGTTGTCTCCCAAAGAACAACGATTGGCCATTGCTCCATCGAAAGAGGGTGAGCGAAAAGTTGTTCTCTCCACGCCTATTGCAGAGACCTCTTTGACCATTGAAGGCGTTCGGATTGTCGTCGACTCCGGCCTTTGCCGTACGATGGTTTTCGATGCACAGAGCGGCTTGAGTCATCTTAAGACGGTGCGTATTAGTAAGGACATGGCCACACAGCGTATGGGTCGTGCAGGTCGTCTTTCTACCGGTGTATGTTATCGTCTTTGGTCATTGGCCACCGAGCATCGCATGGAAGAATGTCGTAAACCTGAGATCATTGACGCTGACCTGGCTCCAATGTTACTCGATGTTTCTGCATGGGGAGAATCCGATGCTTCACGATTACCGTGGCTCACTCCTCCTCCATCTGCACATCTGCAGCAGGCCTCTCAGTTGCTCATCATGCTCAATGCACTAGATGAGAGAGGACATATCACAGAGCATGGACAACGGATGTCTCATCTCCCCTGTCATCCTCGCATCGCACAGATGCTTCTGAAACATAAGGAAGACGCTCAGAAAGCATTAGCTGCAGACATAGCTGCACTTCTCGAAGAAAAAGATCCATTGACCGTTGGAAATAAGGATCTTGCTTTAGTGGATGCCGATATTAATACGCGTATTCTTTCTTTAAGAGAAGTAAGATCTCGTAAGAATGGCAATAACCGACGTTGGGATCGTATCATCCGTATCGCTGAGCAATACCGTCATATGGTGCATGTGGAAGAAGACAACCGACCTATGACATCTACTGATGCAGGAGCCTTACTGGCTGCAGCATATCCTGAACGTATTGCTAAGGCCACGAGCGATGGGTGTGGACGTTTCCAGTTAGCTACTGGAGATATCGTTTCCCTTGATATGCAGGACGATCTCTCTGCACATGATTGGCTTGCCGTGGCTTCTGTCGGTCAGCGTATTTTCCTGGCTTCTCCGCTAGATGAAAAGGATCTTCGTCCGATGGCCAGACAAAAAGATAATCTCTCTTGGGATAGTAAACGCGGCATGGTCGTCGCTCAAAGAGAATATCGTGTAGGTTGTCTTCTGGTCGAAAGTAAACCGATTCACGACATCGACAGAGAAAGGATCCTTCAGGTAATTGCAGATGCAGCGAAGAAAGAAGGTGCAAGTATGTTCGATTTCACTGAGGCTGTGCAGAACCTCCAGCAGCGAATTTCTACCGTTGCTTCTTGGCATCCCGAACTAGAATTACCAGCTGTAGACAATGATTCTTTTTTAGCACGGACATCAGAATGGTTGCCGATGTTTGCTGGTAAGGCCACTACATCTGCAGAACTGAAGAAGATCGATCTGACGACTGCTATCTGGTTTTTGCTGACATACGAGCAACAGCAGATTGTCGACCGCCTGGCTCCATCTCATATTGCGGTTCCTACAGGTAGTCGTATCCGTGTAGAGTATCGTCAAGGAGCAGAACATCCTGTACTTCGCGTTCGTCTGCAAGAGTGTTTTGGGTTGACAGACACACCTCGTGTCGATGATGGCAGGATGCCGGTGCTGATGGAACTTCTCTCTCCAGGTTTTAAGCCGGTTCAGCTCACGCAGGATCTTCGTAGTTTCTGGCAGGATACTTATTTCGAAGTTCGTAAGGAGCTCCGCAGAAGGTATCCAAAACATTTTTGGCCTGATAATCCTTTGGAAGCAGAAGCTACCAGAAAAAACTCATGATCAAATCATTAATAAACAATAAATAATCAACTCCTCACTCCTAACTCCTCACTATTATGCATACTTTCCGTTCATCGCTCCTAGCAGGCATCTGCATCGGTATAGCAGGTTTCGGCTATCTGGCAGAGAAGAGTATCATCGGTGCTGTTCTCTTTGCTTTCGGATTACTTACCGTCGTTCATTATGGACTTCGACTCTACACAGGTACGGCAGGATTTATCAAGAAAGGAGAAGTCGGTAAGCTCTTCTTCATCCTTTTTGGCAACATCCTCGGCTGTCTGCTTATTGGTCTGATGGCCCGTTGTTCTCCTATGGCTTTGCAGGAGACAGCGCAGAAGATTCTTGAAGGTCGATTGGTCATGGGTCCGCTCAAAGGCTTTGTCCTCGCCATCGGTTGTGGTTTCATTATGACAACGGCTGTTACCTTTGCACGCAAACAGCAGAATCTGCCATTGCTCTTCGGTGTACCTCTTTTCATTATGTGTGGTTTCCCTCACTGTGTGGCCGATGCATTCTATTATCTCTGTGTACCATTCTCATTCATAGCAGAGAATCTGGTGGATGTCCTGACGTTCTATGTCAGTATCGTATTGGGTAATTTTGTTGGTTGCAATCTTTATCGCATTATCTTTTATGGTGACAAAGAAGTAAAATAATTGTTGCTAAAACAGATGATTTCTACCGGTATTTAGATAATATTCATCAGAAAAGATAAAGATTAAGCTTTTTTCGTTCACTTCTTTGTCCAATTAGAAATAAAAGAATATCTTTGCGACGCAAAATAACTAAATCAATTATTAAAATGAAAAAGATTATCTTCGCTGCGCTCTTAGCGCTCGTAACCTTTACCACTGCTTTTGCTGCACCAAAGGGAAAGGAACTTCTCTTCACTTCTACTGCTACAGGTATTACTTTCCATGTGCCTGCTAACACAAAGGAAATCCAGGATGATATTGAGGCTGTGATCCTCAAGACTCCAGATGATGAGTATGTAATTACTGCTGAAGCATTTGACGTTGAGTCTACTTCTGAAGACGCTATGACTGCACATCTTGTTGAGATGGCTCAGGCTGCTGGCCTTGATGGTGATAGTGCAGAGTCTATTGAGAATGAGACCGACATGATTGCACTTACTGGAATGGCTGCAGATTTTGACAATGGAGGTGCTGCTGTTGTAGGTATTGTCAATGTCAAGGGCACAGAGCTCGGTTACTATGTTACCGTTGTTTGTAGTCCTAAGTATGTAGATTTCGCTGTTTCTTCTCTTCTTACTATCAGTTTCGATCCAGACGCTATTAAGGATTAATTGATATCATAGTCGATAAAGAGATAATTTTGTAGGCTTTGCATTTGGCGAAACCTACAAAGGAAATTCTAAAGGGGTTCTACTTCGTGTAGGACCTCTTTTGTGTTTCCTTTGGGGGGTCTGAATGCAAGCAGGACCTACACTTAGTTCACAAATGAGGTCCTGCATCAAGTTGAAACCTTAAAGTAAAATTAAGATGAGGTCCTGCTTTTGTGCAAGACCTCATCTTAATTTTATGATATACTTTTGTACTAGAGTTTCTCAAACTTGAATCTGATACCGATGTAACCCATTGCTCCTTCTGTCGGACCCCAGATCTGAGTGGCATCGAATGCAGAAGAGTAAGGATCTTCGGCAGAGAGTATCGGATTCTTCATCTTGTAGCCAGTGAGGTTCTCTCCACCGACATAGATGCTGAAATGACGGAACTCACGCGTCAGCTGTGCATTCAGCAGACCATAGGAAGGAGAACGTGTGCCATCATAAAGAGCGCTAGGACCGATCAGCTGACCTGTGACGTCGACTTGCCACAGTTCGAGCGGAGTTTTATAGCTGAGGGTAAGAAGTCCCTTGTAGCGTGAGGTTAGAGGCTTCCAGCGCAATGTAGTTGCAAAAGTCTCCGAATCCGGATCGTCATAAGAACAACGGACATCATTGAAACGGAATGCAGCTGTGGCAGATAATCCCTCAAAAAAAGGATAGGTAGCGTCTACCTGTATCGTGTGACTATAGCTCTTGCCTATGAGATTGTGGAAATAAATGCTTTGATTCTTCTGATCTACATCAACCACCAGCTGATTCTTGAAATCAGTGTAGTAATACTCTGCATTCAGTTCGAGAGACTTCTCTCCTACAGGAATGTCAAAGCTGGTGCTAAAGCCATAGTTCCATGCTTTTTCCTGATTGAAAGCCACGATCATAGGCTCAATATAGTGTACGACATTATATCCAGTAGCCAGCAATGAATTATTCTCTGCCAGCGCATGAGGTGTGCGATAACCTTTGCCAGCTGACGCGCGAAGAGTAAAGACTTCGTTAGGAGAATATTTAATATGTACGCGAGGAGTGACAAAACTTCCGTAGCGTGAAGAATAGTCGTAACGAAGGCCTCCCATGAAGGTGAACATCTCATCGAGCTTGTATGTATATTGAGCATAGACGCCTGAGGTCGTTTCTTTGTCTTTGCTATGCGATAATTCAAACAAATAGGGATTTAGGCAATAGTCTTCCTTATAATAGTCATGATTGAGTGACGCTCCCACGGCCAAGTTATGGCGCTCCGTGAGGTCGGTCTCATACATCAGTTGCGCGTAACCGTTCTTCTGATTGACGTTATAGAAACGTTGTCCAAAAGTCTGATCACTATCATGGATTGAGCCATGCAGCATCAAGGCAATCGATGCATTGTGGTCAGGATCGAGGATGATGGCATTCTTCCATTGTCCTTCATAGCGATGTGTATTAATATCGATCGTATATTTCGGATAATAAGGATGTTGATTCTGGATCTCTGAACCATTGGAATAATCTATCTGCTGCTTGTATCCATCGATCTGGCCGCTCTCACGCTTATCATATAAGACTCTGGCAGAGAACTGACTGATGAACTTCGGACTGACGTATGCCCAACGATGCATCACATTATACTGACGCTGCTTAGGCATGTCCATGAAGAAGTCTTTGTTGCCATCATGTTCCATCTGACGGTCTTCATAATGCACTAGGACGCTCGTACTGAGCTCATCCGTCAGATGCACGCTGGCATCGGTATTAACCTCCAGTTTCTGCTGTGTATCGTAATATAGATTACCACGGACACCGTCGATGCCCTGTGGCTTCAAGAATTCAATATTGATTTGTCCGGTTGTACTTTCGTAGCCGTTCTTCACGCTCGAAGCGCCTTTGCTCACCTGAATGGCCTGCATCCATGGACCTGGCACATAGCCGAGGCTGTAAGGTATGCTGGCACCACGCAGGTTTGGAATGTTCTCGGTAAGCATCTGCACATAGGTGCCACTAAGGCCGAGAAGCTTGATCTGTTTTGCTCCTGTAGCAGCATCGCTGTAGTTGACATCCACCGAAGGATTTGTGGTGAATGATTCTCCGAGGTTACAGCAGGCGGCACGAACCAACTGCTGCACGCCGATGATCTCTGTGTTCGATGTCAGATTCTTGGCTTTT
>JAZUIL010000150.1:0-4771 GCA_045642245.1 Bacteroidales bacterium | reverse complement strand
GATGGTACTATCGATTTCAACGATAAGTCAGTTACCGAGAACACTCGCGTATCTTACCCAATCAACCACATCAACAACATCCAGCCAGGTTCATCTGCTCCAGCTGCTAAGAACGTTATCTTCCTCTCAGCTGACGCATTCGGTGTATTGCCTCCAGTATCTATCCTTACTCCAGAGCAGACCCAGTACTACTTCCTCTCTGGCTTCACCGCTAAGCTCGCTGGTACAGAGCGTGGCATCACTGAGCCAACTCCAACCTTCTCAGCTTGCTTCGGCCAGGCATTCCTTGAGCTTCACCCAACTAAGTACGCTCAGGAGCTCGTTAAGAAGATGAACGCTAACGGTGCTAAGGCATACCTCGTTAACACTGGTTGGAACGGTACTGGCAAGCGTATCTCTATCCCTGATACCCGTGGTATCATCGACGCTATCCTCGACGGCTCTATCCTTTCAGCTCCAACTAAGAAGATCCCTTACTTCAACTTTGAGGTTCCAACTCAGCTCAACGGCGTTGCTTGGGGTATTCTTGATCCACGCGATACCTACCAGGATCGTTCTAAGTGGGAGGAGAAGGCTAAGGACCTCGCTGCTCGCTTCATCAAGAACTTCGACAAGTACACCACTAATGAGGCTGGTAAGGCTCTCGTAGCAGCTGGTCCACAGCTCTAATTTCTAATAAGAATTAGACAAAATATTTACAATAACATCTGCCTGCAGAATGAAAATTTCTGCGGGTAGATGTTATTTATTTTATGTTTTAATTTTGACAAATTTGACAAATTCTACAAAAAATGAACTAATATTTTTCGTATTTTCTTAATTTTGGTCTCATAAAAACGCTTTTTTTTTATTTTCTGCTCAAATAGTAGGCTAATTACTTTTTTATTTTATAAAAAAAACTTATCTTTGCATTGTCTATAGATCATCTTTTTTTTATGCTTAATTGGTTCAGAAATATACTTCTGACAATTACTATTTGGGCAGCGGGCATCACTTTATCAATTGCGCAACAACAAGGTGCTTCTGAACCCAAAACCATGAATGTCTTATCCTACGTCATCTTTGCAGAAGACGCAGGTAAGGAGGCCGTTGAGGTCGATTCTCTCTTTTTTATCCGTTCACTTCCTATTGTCTTTTCTGTCGGTCGTTCACAGGTCGATGCAAATAACCGTGAGCTGCAGCATTTCATCCGTTATGCAGTGCCATTGCTTAATGGTCAGAACATCAGTAACGCGCGCATCCGCATCCGTAGTGCCGCATCGCCAGAGGGTTCACTTGCCTTCAACAAGAGATTGAGTCAGGGTCGTCGCGATGCTTTACTCCAGATCTTTAAGGATTACGGTGTCACCACTGATCAGTTGCAGATCGACGTCATCGACGAGGAATATGAACTTTTGGCTTTCAGCATGCGACAGGTTAATGATCCGGACGCAGCACTGGTCTCTAAGATGGTGGCTGAGGGTATAACCAATCCGGCACGCCTCAAGCAGCTACTCATGAGCTATCAGGGAGGCAAGCTCTGGAATCGCATCAAGCAGCAGTATTTCCCAGGTCTTCGTGCCTCGCGTTTCATGATCGTCTTCCCTGACAATCATGCAGACGAAGTGATGAACTTTGGCATTGAGCCATTGCATGCCGTGGGAGATTTCTCTTATCACATCGATTTTCCTTATCCTGTCCCGATGGGTAAGATTTTTTTAGAGCAAAAGGTCGATAGCATCAAGCGTGAATGGCTCTCGGTTAAGACCAACCTCCTGCAGGATGTGGCTTATGTGCCACAATATGGTTTTGCCCCGATCTGGAATATCCAACTGGAGTATTATCCACTCAGAGGCCATTGGACCTATGGTGCTTCGCTCGATATCCCTTGGTGGCAGAATCGTCAGAAGAAGCATAAGTATTTCCAGATACGCAACTGGCAGCTCGAAACCCGCCGCTATTTTCAGGAGAGTGGTTCCTTCCGTGGCTGGTATGCACAGGCTTATGCCAATGCTGGAAAGTATGGAATTGGCTTCACTGATGTCAAAGGCTGGCAAGGTGAAGGTTGGGGTGCAGGTGTAGGTGCCGGCTACGTCTGGCGTTTTGGCAAGGATCGGGAGGCCGTTCGACTGCCAGACGGACATCTCTGGACCGATCGTCATCACTGGCGCCTCGAAGCTGGTATCCAAGTAGGTTACTTCCGCACCAAGTATGATCCATACGTCTACGGCGATCCAGTCGACCGTCACATCGACGAGCTCTATTATTACGACTGGCAGGGTAAAGCTAAGGACTTCCGTCGTCGCCAGTACCTTTTCACTTGGTTAGGTCCTACACGCGTCAGCCTTACTTTGACCTACGATATCCTCTATCGCAAGCTGGGGAAGAAAGGAGAGAAGCGATGAAGCAGCTCTTACATGCCATGTACGTCACCCTCGCACTTCTTGCCGTTGGCATCTTCGGAGGTTGCGACCCAATCCCGCCACTGCATCTTCGTGAAGAGATCGATGTCAATTTCAGATTCCCAAAGGTGGTTATCGACTTCGATGTCATCTGGAATTACGATCTTCTCTACGAATTCGGTTACGATACCGTTTACGATTGGCGCAAAGAATGGCGTTACGGATGGGATGAGACAGACAGTCTGCTCTTCGGCCCGATAAGCTATACGGTGCCAGAGGAGTTCAATATCCGCCGTTATTATCTGGGTTATGATACCCTGGCTAACCACACCCAGGTGTTACGCGATCAGATCCATGGTCATTCGTTCACGTCGACATATAACTATGGCTATTACGACATTCTGGTCTATAATGAAGTGAAGCCACATGATATTGCTCAGAATGTATTGATTGACGAAGAGACAACGCTCGATTCGATTATGGCCTATACCAATGAATCGCATTATGGCTCTCGTTATCAGGCACCGTCACGATTATATTCATATAATCAGCCGGAAGAACTTTACTCTCAGCAAGTTGAGAATATATATATCAGCAAGAACATTGAGGACTATGACTATTACGATGAGTTAGAAGATATCTATTACAAGTATATCGACATGACCCTTTATCCGGTGGTCTATATCTACCTCACACAGGTCATCCTGCATCACAACTGGGGTAAGGTAGTCGGAACCGATGGTAATGCCAATCTGTCGAACTTCGCCTATTCTACAACGCTCAATTCGGGCATTGCGGGCAACGATGCAGTTACGGTGCATTACAATACACGCCTGAAGCAGAATGTTTACGATACCCTCCGCCATGAGACTGTCGATATTGTTGGCGGCCGACTGACCACTTTCGGCATCCGTGGTATCAATCCGTTCAACTATAGGTATCACCTTCAGATACCTGAACAGATCCGCAAGCAGCGACATTATATGGATGTCAACCTGGTCTTCGGCAATGGCAACGACTCGACCCTCGTCTTCGATGTCACCGATCAGGTCATCCGGCGCTACCGCGGTGGTGTCATCACCATAGAGCTTGATCTCGACACTATCCGCTCTCCGGGCCGCAACGGTGGCTCAGGCTTCGATGCCGTAGTAGAGGAGTGGGTCGAAGAGACTCACGAATTCGATGTTAATAACCCCTGATTTGAAATATATTCACTAATTAAATACAATCATTATTATGAAAAAAACATTATTAACTCCTCTCGCAGCCCTACTATTGGTGGGGTGTGTCGACACAGAGTTCTTAGGAACGGAAGAGGCCCAGCACACCGTCAATGGAGATAAGCCTATTCTGTTTACTTCGGAGTCTGCTCCGATGACACGTGCACTAAAGGAAGGAGCAGACGCAGCTACATTGCTGGGTAACAACTATGTCGTATTTGGAACCAAAGGAACTGAACGTACCAAGGTCTTTGACCACTATAACATTAACTGGTTTGATAATACAAAAGGCTCAACAGAAACTAATGTGGCTGACTGGGAGTATGTAGGTCAGAAACTGCATCCAAACAATACCTTGCCTGAGGGTGCTGGTCAGTTTATTAAGTATTGGGACTTGTCGGCTGCTCAGTACGATTTTATTGCCTTTTCTTATGGAAAAGAAAATAAAGGAAAGACAATTACCAGTGGTTCTAAGACGGTTCCTTATCCTGTTTTGTCTACGATAGATCCTTCTAAACTTGGTCAGGCAACAACAGGTACCCCTGTTTATACTGTGACTGGTAAAGTTGCAGATCTTGTTAATACCTATGTTGCAGATCTTGTAACAGTTCCTAAAGACGATTATCTGACAACGACAGTGAAACCTAAGTTCCGTCAGATGGGATCAAAGGTGCGTATTGCAATCTATGAGACTGTGGCTGGTTATGCGGTTAAGGATGTGAAGTTCCATACTAGCGATACCAGAGCAACCACACCTTCTACTGTTCCTGTTCTTTATGCAGGTAGTGCTGTACTTCCAGACATTACTGCTAATACGGAAGGTACTATGAAAGTCTATTTCCCAACTGTCGGCCTTGATAAAGCACCTGGTACTTCTGGTGTGAATACGGATTACAACAAGGCTCATGTTGTATTTGCAGGTTCTACAGATGCTACTTCTGGTAATCTGACCTCTACGTTGAAATTCCAAGCATTGAGCTATTCTGCAACCACTGAGGGCGTGCTCAATAAAAAAGATTCTGGTAAAAATTATCTTGGAACGACATCTAACGAAGCAACTTATGCAACCACTTCTGATGCTGCTGGAGCTTATGAACTCGTTCTTCCTTATGGTGCAGGCAATGATCTGAAGCTCCACGTTGACTACACCCTTGTTTCTGTCGATGGTAG
>JAZUIL010000149.1:0-10617 GCA_045642245.1 Bacteroidales bacterium | reverse complement strand
TTCGTGGTTAATCTATGACTACTGGAGGTTCGTCACTCTCGATGAGCTCGATATTACTCTTGGAGACTTCCTCAATGATGTGTTCCGGGCGGTTCTTGAGTGTCAGGATACCCCATTTCTCGATACTCGTATATCGTTGGTCGGTTCGTTGTGCCTTGAGACGACTGATTTCTGTGAGACAGTCCTCGTATTCGTAACGGAGTTGGATATAGCTCATCAGCAGCAGGATCACTACCAGGATCTTGCCGAAATTGCGGTGCAGGAATTCCTTGCCACTCGAGTCATTGCTTTCGATGGCATTGTGCACTTCTTCAATTATGTCATTAATCTTGCTCACGTTTATCTTTTTTGAGTAGTATCAACCTTTTCTGCGATACGAAGCTTTGCACTTCGGGAACGAGGATTACGTTCCACCTCTTCATCTGTCGCTTCGATGACTTTATTGTTGACAGCTTTCAATGGTGCGATGATTCGTCCATAGAAATCTTTTTCCACTTCTCCATCGGTCTTACCGCTCTTGATGATATTCTTTACGATGCGATCTTCCAGAGAGTGGTAGGTCATCACAACGAGGCGTCCGGCATTCTCTCCGTTTTTGTCTGGAGGTGTCAACAACTCAATAGCCGAAGTCAGCATCTCTTCCAGCGCTTGCATCTCATGGTTCACTTCAATACGTAACGCCTGGAAAACTTGTGCCAGCTCTTTTTTCTCAGCTTTCGGACTGATCATCGGCTTGACTACAGCCATCAGATCGCCAGTCGTCGCAATCGCCTTCTGCTGACGTTGCTTCACGATAGCCTGAGCCATGCGACGTGCTTGACGGAGTTCTCCATATAGTGTGAAGATACGGGTCAGCTCTTGTTCGTCAGCTTCCTGCAGAATGTCTGCTGCCGTACGGCCAGCTCGTGTGTTCATTCGCATGTCCAAAGGTGCATCAAAGCGGAATGCAAAGCCACGTTCAGCGTCGTCAAGGTGATGACTGGAAACGCCAAGGTCTGCCAAAAGACCATCAATGTGCTTCACACCATGATATCGCATCCAGTTCTTCAAGTATCGGAAATTCGATCGGATGAATGTGAAATTGTCAGAAGGAGAGATGTTTTTCTCTGCGTCCGGATCTTGATCGAAACTGTAAAGATGTCCTTTAGGTCCCAGTTGCTGCAGAATGGCTCTACTATGGCCTCCACCACCAAAAGTGACATCCACATAAATGCCGTCTGGACGGATCTTGAGACCATCCAAACATTCATTTAGCATGACCGGTACATGATACTCCATATCTGCAGGGTTAAAAATTATATTTTTACTATAGTGTTTTTAATAAAAAGCGGTCAAAGGTACATATTTTTTGCGGAATTCACAAATAAATGATTCAAAAATTATGACTTTTTTAATTTTGTTGCTCATTTTGCTATTCTTTTTGCCGTATTTATAGCCAAAAATGCTTTTTTTTGTTGGTAAAATAGGAAGTTTTTTTTGGAATTAAGAAAATTTTCGTATCTTTGCACTCGCGTTATTTGACGAATGAACTTGCGTTATTTGACGAGAAAACTGCATATTTTTTACTTAATTTTGTATGTCGAAATCAAACAATACTTCTGAGTCTAGAGCCACGTTTGCAACACGTCTTGGTGCTGTGGCAGCTGCTGTCGGATCTGCAGTTGGTTTAGGTAATATCTGGCGTTTCCCTTACGAAGTGGGAGATAACGGAGGCGGTGCATTCCTGATTATTTATATTTTCTCTGTACTCCTTTTGGGTATGCCATTGCTGATTGCAGAATTTGTGATCGGTCGTTCTTCTCATAGCAATGTAGCCAGCTCTTTCCGTCGTTTGCAGCCAGGTTCACAGTGGTATTGGATCGGTGTCCTTGGCATTCTGGTAGCTGTCTTCATCCTTGGCTTCTATGTTGTAGTTTTAGGCTGGACACTTTATTATACCTGGCTCTCTATCACCAACGGATTCCCTCAGGGTGCTGAGGCCATCTCTCAGCATTTCGGACAGTTTACGCAGAGTCCTGAGATGTTGGCATGGATGTTAGGCGCCATTGTCCTCAATGCAATCATTCTTTTAGGCGGTGTTCAGAAAGGTATCGAGCGAGCATCTCGTCTGATGATGCCATTACTTGCTGTCCTTCTTTTGGGATTGGTGATCAACAGCTTCACACTCGACAATGCTTCAGAAGGTCTCAGATTCCTCTTTATGCCAGATTTCTCTCGTATCAATGGAGAGACATTCATCGATGCCATGGGACAGGCTTTCTTCAGTTTGAGTGTTGCCATGGGTATCATGATCGCGTATGGTAGCTACCTTGGTGATAATACAAAGATCGGTAAGACTGCTATGCAGGTATCAATGCTTGATACTGTAATTGCAATTCTTGCTGGAGTAGTTATCTTCCCAGCATGTTTTACTTACTTTGAGATGCCAGCAGACCTCTCTTCTGGTATGCCAGCCGATTTGGCTGGTCCTAGCTTGGTATTCAAGACTTTACCAATTGTTTTCCAGCAGATGCCTGGTGGATATGTCTGGTGTCTTTTGTTCTTCTTGCTGATTACTGTTGCAGGCCTTACTTCTTGTATGAGTATCTTTGAGGTTCCTATCTCATTTGTTCAGGAAGTTTTCCATACTACACGTCGTCGTGCTACCTGGAGCTGCTGTGTATTCTCACTTGTTCTCGGTCTCTGCTGTTTGCCAATCATTGGCCAGTGGGTCGGTGTTCCTTTCTTCGGCGATCAGATGTTCGATTTCCTTGATTCCGCTACATCTAAATATATGATGCCAATCGGTGCTTTCCTGACCTCTCTCTTTGTCGGTTGGCGTCTTGACAAGGATATCATCAAGGATGCAATTTCAAACTGGCAGAACGATTCTGGCTGGTATCTGAAGCCACTTCTCTGGTTGCTTCGTGTCTTTGCGCCAATTTGTATCATGCTTATTTTCCTTGGCGGTATCGGTCTTCTCTAAATAATTAAAACAATGGCTAACGAACGCGCCCTTTTCGTTACGAAACTCGGAGGTATTCTGGCGGCTGTAGGTTCCGCTGTTGGCCTCGGTAATATCTGGCGATTCCCAACAGAAACTGGTGCCAATGGTGGCGCTGCTTTCATCCTTATATATTTGTTGTGTGTCCTTTTGCTCGGAACTCCTTTGATGTTAGCAGAGCTGTCTTTAGGACGTACGACTCACCTCAATCCTGTAGGAACCTATCGTAAGCTTTCTCCTGGCACCGCTTGGCCTATTCTAGGTTATCTTGGTGCTATTGCACAGCTTCTCGTCCTCGGCTTCTATTCTGTGGTAGCAGGCTGGACGCTCTATTATGCAGTGAGTGCCATTCTGGATATGATTCCTGATTTCGTACAGTTCAGTTCAGGTCTCATATCTCCATTGTTCTGTACAGTTATTTTCATCATGCTCAATGCCATCATCGTATTGGGTGGTGTACAGAAAGGTATCGAGCGAGCATCTAATATTATGATGCCAGTTTTAGGCTTCCTGCTGGTTGTCCTTTGTGTTAATTCATTGTTGCTTCCAGGAGCATCAGAAGGACTCTCTTTCCTTTTCCATCCTGATTTCTCTAAGATCGACGCTTCTGTCGTTGTCTCTGCCATGGGACAGTCTTTCTTCAGTATCTCAGTCGGTATCGGCTGTTTGCTGACTTATGGTTCATACTTGACAGATAAGACGAAAATGGGTAAGACAGCGTTGAGTATTACTTTGCTCGACACTTTGATCGCCATTCTTTCTGGTGTCGTCATCTTCCCGGCTTGTTTCTCTTATGGAGTGATGCCAGATGCTGGTCCTGGTTTGGCATTCATCACTTTGCCAGAGGTCTTCTCGCAGATGTTAGGTGGCTATTTCTGGTGTGTGTTGTTCTTCCTGTTGCTTTCTTTGGCAGCTCTGACCAGTACCATCTCCATGTTCGAGACACCTATCGCCATCTTCCATGAGGAGTTCCACCTGACACGTCGCAAGTCCGTTCTTGCCACTACCGGCATCGGCCTTGCTCTTGGCGTCCTTTGCTGCTTCTCGTTCTGTCCGGTATATAGCGAGCAGCTCAGTGTCTTTGGTATGACGTTCTTTGATCTTTTCGATAATGTTACTGCCAACTACCTTATGCCAGGCTGTGGTATGCTGATGGCTTTGTATGTCGGTTGGGTATTGCCACGAGATAAGTTCGAAGCCACGCTCACTAACAATGGCACGACCTCTGGTTGGTATGTGCCAGCTTTCTATTTCGTAGTGAGATATTTCGCTCCACTTTGCATTTTGCTGATTTTCTTAAGCGGATTAGGCATATTCTAAAAAAATGAAATAAAATATTTGCGGCGCAGAGATATATTTCTTATCTTTGCGCCCGCATTTTATTAATGCATTGTGTTCTTAACTATTATCAACAATGATTGGCAACCATTGTATAAAGTTATGCATTACATACCTTTGTCCCAAAGTTATGCAAAGCATGACTTTCAAAAAGTTGCTGATGATCTTAACCATCTAAAAAGTTGAACTACTTATTCACTTCCGAATCGGTGTCAAAAGGACACCCAGACAAAGTCGCTGATCAGATCAGTGACACAGTACTTGACAACCTTCTCGCTTGGGATCCACAGAGCAAAGTGGCTTGTGAGACACTCGTTACTACCGGACAGGTAGTCCTTGCAGGCGAGATTAAGACTACCGCTGACGTAGAGCTCCGCGATCAGGTTCGTGAGACCATCAAGGAGATCGGCTATACTAAGGCTGAGTATAAGTTCGATAGCGAGAGCTGCGGTATTTTCTCTTCACTCCATGCACAGAGCGCCGACATCAACCGTGGCGTAGAGCGCGACGTTCCAGAGGAGCAAGGTGCTGGTGATCAAGGCATGATGTTCGGTTATGCCACCAACGAGACACATAACCGTATGCCACTCACCCTCGAGCTCAGCCATCTGTTGCTCATCGAGCTCGACAAGATCCGTCGTGAGGAGCCATCGCCAATGCCATACCTCCGTCCTGATGCTAAGAGCCAGGTGACTGTGGAGTATGACGGCGAAACCAATCAGCCAGTACGCGTACACACCATCGTCCTCTCTACACAGCATGACGAGTTCGATGCAGATGACGAGAAGATGCTTGCCAAGATCCGTGAGGACGTCAAGAATATTCTCATTCCACGTGTCGTCAACACACGCCTGAACGACTACGAACGCTCACTCTTCAAGGACGATTATACACTCTTCGTCAATCCAACCGGTAAGTTCGTTATCGGTGGTCCTCATGGCGATACAGGCCTCACAGGCCGTAAGATCATCGTCGATACCTACGGCGGCCATGGTGCACATGGTGGTGGCGCATTCTCTGGCAAGGATCCTTCAAAGGTCGACCGTTCGGCAGCTTATGCCGCTCGTCACATTGTCAACAATCTTGTGGCTGCAGGCATAGCAGACAAGGCGCTCGTACAGGTGGCTTATGCCATCGGCGTAGCACAACCAGTGAGCCTCTTTGTCAATACCTATGGCACTGCTAAGGTTAATCTCTCCGATGCAGAGATCTCAGCTAAGGTAAGTAAGATCTTCGATATGACTCCACGTGCCATCGAGCAGCGTCTTAAGCTTCGTACTCCTATCTACACCGAGACAGCCGCTTATGGCCATTTCGGCCGTCCTTCAGAGGTGGTTACCAAGACCTTCACCAATCGTCTTGGCCAGCAGAAGACCTTGGAGGTGGAGCTCTTCACTTGGGAGAAGCTCGATTATGTAGATGCAGTCAAGGCTGAATTCGCACTTGCTTGAACTACAAAGTGTCTCTCCGTTCATCTTAACGAATTATAATCTACGACCAAGGGGGTGTGCAAATCGCACACCCCCTTGGTCGTAGATTTGTAAATATGACGCTTCAAAGAAATATTTTTTATTGTATAATGTTACTTTTGAGCCTTACTTTTTGCTATTGCAATAATTATTACTATCTTTGTGCCAAGAAAACAATAATACTATGACACAAAACTCTGCACAACATAAGCTTGCCATCAAGAAATTCATTGAGACCTGGACGGGTCACGGCTATGAGAAAGGAGAGAGTCAGACCTTCTGGATGCAGTTGCTGCATGATGTCCTTCAGGTAGAGGATCCTTTCAGTATCATCTCGTTCGAGAATCAGGTCAAGCTCAGCCATACTTCATTTATCGATGCGTATATTCCTCACACCAAGGTGATGATCGAGCAAAAAAGCATCGATAAAGATCTGCGTGCACCTGTCTTGCAGAGTGATGGTTCTTCTCTCAATCCATTCCAGCAAGCTAAGCGTTATGCTTCGGAGCTCCCTGTGTCAAAGCATCCACGCTGGATTGTGACCTGCAACTTCCGCTCGTTCCTGATCTACGATATGGAGCAACCGCAGGGTGAACCTTTTGAAGTTCTGCTCGAAAACCTTGAGAAAGAGTATCATCTGCTTAAATTCCTGGTCGATGATGGTGATGCGAAACTCAAGCATGAGATGGAAGTCTCCATCGCAGCTGGCAATCTTGTCGGTCGCATCTATGAAGCCTTCCTGCGTCCTTTCGGAGACAATCCTACGCCAGAGGATCTTCATGCGCTCAATGTGCTCTGTGTCCGCTTAGTGTTCTGCCTCTATGCCGAGGACGCTGGTGTCTTCGAGAAAGATCAGTTCTATAACTATATGATGAGTTTCAAACCCGAGAATATGCGCATGGCTTTACGCGACTTGTTCTTGGTGCTCGATACTCCAGTGGCTCAGCGTGATCGTTTCCTTGAACCTAAGCTTGCCGCTTTCCCTTATGTCAATGGTTCGCTCTTCAAGCAGCGCCCAGGCGAGATCATCCCACCGTTCACGGAAGAAACAGCTTCTACGCTACTCGATAAAGCTTCCATCAGTTTCGACTGGAGCGACATTTCTCCAACCATCTTCGGCGCAGTGTTCGAGAGTACGCTCAATCCTGAGACACGTCGTTCAGGAGGCATGCATTATACCTCTATCGAAAACATCCACCGTGTCATCGATCCGCTCTTCCTCGACGATCTGACCTCAGAGTTCGAAAGCGTTGCCGAACTGCCACGCGGCAAGCAGCGCACCGCTCAGCTCAATGCATATCAGGATAAACTGGCCTCTCTGCGTTTCCTCGATCCTGCCTGTGGCTCAGGTAATTTCCTGACAGAGACTTATATCTCCCTACGCCGTCTGGAGAATCGTGTCATCACCTTGCTCAACGAAGGTCAGGCCGTCCTCGGCTTCGATGAACTGGTTTCACCTATCAAGGTCAATATCCATCAGTTCTATGGCATTGAGATCAATGACTTCGCCGTCACCGTTGCCACCACGGCTCTTTGGATTGCAGAGGCTCAAATGATGAATGAGACAGAGCGTATTGTCTCATTCACTAACGATTACCTGCCACTGAAGACCTATAATAATATATATGAGGGAAATGCTCTGCGTGTAAATTGGGAAGATGTCATTGATCCGAAAGAACTGGATTACATCATTGGTAATCCTCCGTTTGTGGGAAAAAGTTTCCAATCAGACAGCCAAAAAGACGATATGCAAGAGGTAATGTCTGATGTTAAGAATTATGGCAATTTGGATTACGTAACATGTTGGCACAAAAAAGCTGCTGATTTTATGTTTGATACAGAAATAGAAGCTGCATTCGTTTCAACAAATTCAATTTGTCAAGGTATAGCTGTTCCTCCTCTGTGGAACTACCTGTTTTCGAAGGGTATAAAAATCAATTTTGCATGGCCAACTTTCAAGTGGAATAGTGAGTCTTCTTTAAAGGCAGCTGTACATTGTATTATCGTTGGATTTAGTTATAAAGAACGACAAAAGAAATATCTTCATAAAGATGGAAATAAAACGTTAGTAAATAATGTAAATGCCTATCTTATTGATGCTCCAAATGTAATTGTTGACGACATTCATGATCCTATATGTAATGTCCCCAAAACTGCCGTTGGTTCATTTCCTACGGATGGAGGAAATCTGGTATTATCTCCTGAAGAATTAGAACATTTCATCAAAACAGAATCAAAGGTAACTACTTATATAAAGCCTTTTATTGGGCCATTAGAGTTTATCAATAACAAGAAAAGATATTGTCTTTGGCTCAAAGAATGTTCTCCTTCAACGTTGCGTTCCATGCCTGCTGTTTTAGAAAGAATAGAAAAGGTCCGTGAGTTTCGTCTCTCTAGTAAAAAACTGCAAACACAAAAGAGGGCAGATATTCCACATCTTTTTGCAGAAGACAGACAGCCTTCTTCAAGCTACATTCTTTTTCCTAGAACATCGTCAGAAAACAGACGCTATTTGCCAATGGGTTTTCTTGACAAAGATACAATTGCAGGAGATACAATTATTCTTCCTGATGCAACTATTTATCATTTTGGTGTTTTGACTAGTAATGTTCACATGGCTTGGATGCGAGCTTTTTGTGGACGAATGAAAAGTGATTATAGATATTCTGGAACATTAATTTATAATACATTCCCCTGGCCAACCCCAACCGCAGAGCAGAAAGCAAAGATTGAGCAAACCGCCCAAGCCATCCTTGATGCAAGAGCGCTCTATCCAGATAGCTCACTCGCTGATCTCTACGATGAAGTGACCATGCCAGTAGAGTTGCGCAAAGCTCATCAGAACAATGACCGCGCCGTAATGCAAGCCTACGGATTCCCAATCAAGGATTTCACCGAGAGCGACTGCGTCGCCAAGTTGCTGGAGATGTATAAGGTGTTGACGGAGAAATGAAAGGGGGGCGGGAATCTGTGCTAGTTGCCTCTTTCCTATTTCCAAGATTCTACATAATAAAAGGCGTAAGAAGAATTCGTCCTCGTGAGCTTTCGTGTTTAGAATTTTTCTATTGCATCCTCTGGATTTGCATAAGGCATGCGTCTATTTTCAATACATTTTGTTGATGCAGTTCTCTGTTCTATTTCGTTCAGGTCAATTACATTGACTGCGCCAGTGCCAGATTCTGCTTCATCTTTTCTGCCGTTTCTTGCTGCTCTGATAATGTCATTGGCGACGGAAACCAACCTTGCATCTTCTTCAGACAGCGCTCGGTCTTCTCTTTGTGAAATTGATTGAAATATGTCATAACGATTAGTGTTCATATTTTATTGTTATATGAAAATCAGGTGTGCAAAGGTAAAGAAAAAATAATAATTCTTGGCCTTATGTGCCAAAAATGTGTAAAATTACACGTTTTTGGCACGAATAATCGTGTGATTTTACACATTTTTCATAGATATAAGAATTGCTGCACAGAAAAATATAAACAAGAATTTTTGCAGAATTGAAATTTTATCATTATCTTTGGCCCATAATTAGAGTAAAGTAATGATCAGGAACTATATCTTTGACCTTGTCGGAGTCATTGGCGATTTCGGAACCAAGCGGATCTTCCAGCATTTCATTGAGATGGGTGCTACAGATGTGTGGGAGCTCAATAAAGAGATGGATCTTGGCTATATGACAGGCGAAGAGTTCCTGATACAGGTGCAGAAACGTTGTAAGAATTCGACGGTGGAGGAGCTGCAAGCAGAATATACTGCTCCGATGTCGTTGCCTGTGGAGCATCTGGAACTGTTGTGTAATCTGCGCAAGAAATATCGAGTGTTTCTGCTTAGTAATGTGGGTGATATGCACTGGCAGCACTTCGTTGAGAGTGTAGAGAAGCAGGGATATCGGATTGAAGATTGCTTCGATGCAGTCTTCCCTTCCTTTCAGACACATATTAACAAACCGGATGCAAGAGCCTTTGAAAATTTGATGAATGCTACAGGAATCTTAGCAGAAGAGACCGTTTTCTTTGATGATTCACTGGCAAACGTTGAAGCGGCGAAGGATTTAGGAATGAAAGGAGAGGTCGTAACGCCGGAATTCCCCAATCATAGATTGTTGGAGCTTTCATAGATCCGTTTTTGTCCGACAGAGAACTTGGTCGGACAAAAATAGAGAAAAGTTTGTCCGACAGGGTTTCTGGTCGGACAAAAATGGAGAGAAGTTTGTCCGACTGAGTGTCTGGTCGGACAAAGATAGGGAAAAGTTTGTCCGATTGAGTATCTGGTCGGACAAAAACAAAGAAAAGATTGTCCGATTGAGTTCCTGATCGGACAATTACTAATCAAGAATCATAAAATAGAACATTAAAACCAATGAAAGTAACTGGACCTTATTTACCTGAGATTACTTTGCAGGATATCCTGGCCTTCAATCCGGATGACGAGAAGACATACACTTCGTCTCGTCTGGTGAATGCCGTGGCTCAAATCCTGTGCGACACTAATACTCGTGAAATCAAGGACTTTGCAGAACAATTGCAGTTGGACAAGCGTCAGATTGCTACCGTCATTGAGATGGAGACAGGTATGACGTTTAAGAATCTGATTGTGCAGTATCGCTTGGCAAAGATTAAGGAGTATATGAGTCAGCACGAGGATGAGACTTATACCCGAGTAGCCACTCATTTCGGTTTCTCCTCGCCTCATGCTTTCTGGCGATTCTTTCAGACCTATACGGGTGAGACTCCTGATGGAAAGAAGAGTGAATCACCGCGTGTAGATAACTATCATAAGATGGTTAAAGATATAAAGGAAGGCCGCTTTGAGAGTCATTATATG
>JAZUIL010000148.1:0-2653 GCA_045642245.1 Bacteroidales bacterium | reverse complement strand
GCTCTATCAGTATGGACTGGCCATGGCAGAAGATCTTCATAGCACTGGCGTACATATTAGTTTTGCTCCTGTACTGGACATCAATTCAAATCCGAAAAATCCGATCATCGGAGCCCGTTCTTTTGGTGCTGATCAGAAGGTTGTCACCTCGTGTGGCCTCTCCTATGCATCTGGTCTTGAGGATGGTGGTGTGATGGCAGTTGCAAAACATTTTCCAGGTCATGGAGATACTGATGTAGATTCCCATAAGCAGCTACCACTTTTAAGTCACAGTGCTGAACGTATGCGTACGTTTGAAATGCAGCCATTCCAGGATTTCAGTCGTGCAGGTTTCGGTGGCATCATGACTGCACATCTGGAAGTACCATCGCTCGAACCGACCAAGGGTATGCCAGCTACAGCCTCAAAAAATATCCTGACCGATGAACTTCGTGCGCGTATAGGTTTTAAAGGACTAGTCTTTACCGATGGTCTCGCAATGGAAGGAGCTCGAAAATATCCAGACATCTGCGTCAAGGCTCTTAATGCTGGTGTCGATATCCTCTTGCAACCTACTCCTATGGATGCTTGTTGGAAACAGCTCAAGGATGCTATTAAAAAAGGAAAGCTTAAGCAGAAAACCATTGATGAGAAATGTCGTCGCGTCCTGATGTGGAAATACGCGTTGATCGTCGGCCCAGAACGTCAGAAACTCCTCTACCCTTCAGTCAAACCTGCCGCTACCCCGAAGGCTATTTCTGAGAGTCTCTACGCTTATGTCAAGGCAGGAGATCCAAACAATGCTACCTTATTGGCTGAAAGCAGTTACAAAGATCCGACAGAAGTTAATACTCAGGCGAATGTTAAGGTAGAAGCCTCTCAAAAAGTATCAAATAATCCAACCGTTCCAGCTGGTCCATCTCCATATGACAGTGTCGACCGTATGGTAAAAGATGCGATTTCAAAAGGCGCGATTCCTGGATGTCAGATTCTTGCTATTCATAAAGGGAATCTGATCTATAACAAGAGTTTTGGAACGCTTGCTCCTGTCGATGGAAATGATAATCAGCTTGACTGGCTGGCTGGAGTACAAGTCAATAACAGCACGCTTTACGATCTTGCTTCTATCTCGAAGGCTGCAGCGACTGTTCCGGCGGTCATACTGGCCATGAAGGAGTATAACCTGAAGCTTTCTGACCGTGTCACCAAATGGCTTCCAGAACTGAAAGGAACCAGTTATGCCAAGGTCACCCTACAGGATCTACTTTATCATGAGTCTGGCCTACGTGACTTCTATCCTTTCTATAAAGACTTCCCAGAAATCACTCCAGATGTTCGTGAAAAAGAAATGATCAAGACCATTGCCGGCCTTAAGCCTAAGCGTAAGCAAGGTAGATATCTTTACTCTTGTCTCAACTTCGTTTTGCTACGTTACATTGTGGAGCGACTTTCTAAGCAACGACTCGATGAATACCTGCAGCAGCGACTTGATCCATTCTTCAATACAGAGCTCTGCTATCTTCCACTCGATAAGGGTGTAGATCTCAGCCAGATTGCACCAGCCGAAGTAGATAACACCATACGTGGTCGTCTCATCCATGGAACAGTGCATGATGAGATCGGCGAATGGGCGCAAGGTGTAGAAGGTAACTCCGGACTTTTTGGAACCGCCTCAGCTTTGGCTCGCATCGTATTACTGATGAAGAATGAAGGTTTTGAGAACGGTCATCAATACCTCGATAAAGACCTTTGTCACCAATTCATCACCCAACGATCACCCCGATCACGTCGCAACCTCGGATTTGATCGTCAGGTTGCATCAGGCGAGAAACTTGGAACTATGGCACAGCAGGCAAGTGCTAAAACTTGGGGACATACAGGATTCACTGGAACCTGCTTCTGGGTAGACCCAGAAAAAGACTTAGTCTATATCTTCCTCAGCAATCGCGTCTGCCCTACTCGAGACAACAAAGCATGGAGCGAATCAAGCATTCGTTCAAGAGTTCATAGCGAATTTTATAAGCTATTAGCAGACTAAGTTTTTTCGCATGTAGCACAAAAAATTATCCTTTGTGCATATTTATAATCAACCGCCACAAATTTGCATTGTTTTTTGCTGATTTGTGGCGGTATTTTTTGGTAAAACCAAATTTTTTTACTAAATTTGCACCCAAAATTGGCGAAATAGGTTACGTTAGTACACACATCGAACAGAACGCTGCGCCAAAGAGGTATGGTTATTATTTATTCAAATCAATTTATATGGAAGGATTAACTTATATGGAAACCGCCGTGCTGCTGATGATCATCGGCATGGGTACGGTATTCGTAATTCTTATCCTGATCATCAATCTCTCAAAGTTGATGATCATGGCAGTCAACAAATTTGCTCCTGAGGAAGAAGTTGCAGCTAAGAAAACTGCATCAGCTCCTGCAGCTATCCCTGCTAACGTAGAGGCTGCCATCAAGGCCGCTATTGCACAGGTAGCACCAAAAGCAATGGTAACAAAGATTACCAAGTAATAGAGAGAATCCAAAATTGTTAATTAGTAAAATCGTAAAATAAAGTTATGGCTAAAGAAGTAAAGTTAAGCTTGGTCTTCCGCGATATGTGGCAGAGCGCTGGCAAGTACCAGCCTCGTGTTGACCAGCTCGTTAAGGTAGCACCCAAGAT
>JAZUIL010000147.1:0-4107 GCA_045642245.1 Bacteroidales bacterium | reverse complement strand
AAGAATTTTGATGCAAAGACACAAGGATATAAAGATATGTGGATTGCACCAGGTTCAGAACATGCTCAAACGATTCATGATCATTGGGACGAATATATTGCTCGCGTCAAAGAGTATATCAGTCTTATTAATTAATATTATTTTCCTACCTAAACTTATGAAAAAAATTATTTTAAGTATTTTTTTACTAACACTTCTGAGCAGCTTTCTGGTCAGAGCACAAGAACGTCCAAAAGTGGCAGTCGTTCTTGCCGGAGGTGGCGCAAAAGGTGTTGCTCATATTACGGCACTTAAAGCAATAGAAGAAGCTGGTATTCCTATTGACATGGTTGTTGGCACCTCTATGGGATCAATCATTGGAGGTATGTATTGTGTCGGTTATTCTCCGGATAGTATTATCTCAATTGTTGGCAAGAATGATTGGGTTAAATTGATAATGGACAATCCCGATTATGGTAATAACCGTATCTCTGCTCGCATGAACGACGAGAACTATATTCTTCGAATGAATATCAGTCGTGATAATCGTCAGCAAGGTAGTCGTGCCGGTGTAATTCAAGGACGTAATGTCATGAAGTTCTTCCGAAGCCTAACATCTCACCTACCAGATTCAATTGATTTCTCACATCTTCCTATTCCATTTGCCTGCGTTGCTACCAACGCTTTCAGCGGAGAAAAGAAAGTGTTTACCGAAGGTGATCTCTCCAGATGTATACGAGCATCTATGGCTATCCCTACGGTCTTTACTCCTATGAGAATCAATGAATCTACTTATATTGATGGAGGTCTTGTGGATAATTTCCCTGTTGATGTAGCAAGAGAAATGGGTGCGGATATCGTCATCGGTGTTAATCTTGTTATTCCTACAACTGAAGAGCAGATGACCAGCTCTGCCGTTGATATTCTCATGAATGTTTTCGACCTCAATAGTCAGAAATTGTATCAAAAGAATATTGAGGATGCAGATATTTATATTCCTATTGATGTAACAGGATATAGTGCCGCTTCATTTACAAAGAATGCTATAGATACTTTGATGATGCGAGGTGCCTATTATTCAGACCTCAAGAAAGACGAACTTAAAGCTTTGCATGACAGCCTTCATCTAGAGGAACCTGTTCATCGCATTCGTATAGGAGAATATGCATTTGCTAACACCGCTAATCATACTTATTCTAATCGTGCTTCTTTCCATAAATTAAAGGAAAACTATCTCAATAGTTCTATAAATCTAGGTGTTCGATTCGATAATGATGAGTATGCATCAATCTTGGCCAATGCACGTATCCTACTGAGTGAAAAGCATCGATCAGTATTTGATGCTAGCGTTCGATTAGGAGAACGAATTGGATTTAGTCTTGATTTGAGCACAAAGAGTTTAGGATCACAACGTATTGGGGCGCATTATCAATTAATGAATCGAGATCTCTCCTATTACTATGATGGTAAGAAGACTGGTCAAGTAAGCAGTGTATGGAATAATTTCGGCATCTACGCCTCGCAGGAATTCCACAAGATTCAGTATTCGTTCGGCTTAGATTATGACATCCATAATTATCGTGATGTGCTTAGTAATGATTTGTTTAAGAATCAGAACACAGTTGTATTACATAATAAAGACAAATACTTTACATATTACATTGACGCTGAGTTTAACAATCTCAATCGACAGTATTTCTCTACGTCTGGCACACAGTTCTATGTGATGGGAGAAGTAATTTCTGACAATCTCTATCAGTATAAAGACGGAGATATGATTCCTGTCATATCTCTGTTCTGGCAGTCAGCTATATCTACAGGTAGTCGTTTTACCTTCCGTCCACATCTTTCAGCTCGTCAAGTTATTCTCGAATCGGGTCGTCAGCTGCCCTTTGCAGCCTACAGTATTGTCGGAGGTTTCCATCGATCCATGCAAGTAGAACAACAGATGACCATGGCCGGACTTGCACACATGGAACTCAATATAAATAAATTCACAGGCGTCTTTGGATTTACGGCTCAAGAGCGCGTTTTCCAGAACCATTTTGCCTGCCTACGTTTTGATGTCTCTTCAATGTTCGATAACTACAGAAATATTGTAAATAGTGAATCGTTAGATTGGGGTATTCAGGGCAGTTATAGTGTTCGAACAGGTGTCGGTCCTGTGACGGTAACTCTTGGTTATAACAGTATACCACATAGCATCGAAGTAACGTTCAACGCAGGTTATTGTTTCTAAAAATATAGCAAACTGAATAATGGAGTTGACATGATTGTACTTTATTAAAGTATTTTCATCGAAAACTCCATTATTTTTCGTCATTATCCAATATTATTATTATCTTTGCAGCAATAATTGAAGAAACACAATTTAAATTTAATACAATCTCATGCGTGAGTTAGAACTCAAGTACGGCTGTAATCCAAATCAAAAGCCGTCACGAATCTTTATGGAGGGCGATAAAGAGCTCCCAATCACTGTACTTAATGGTCGTCCAGGATATATCAATCTCCTCGATGCATTCAATAGCTGGCAGCTCGTTAGTGAGTTGAAGCGAGCTACAGGTCTTCCTGCTGCAACTTCATTCAAACACGTCTCTCCTGCCGGTGCTGCTGTTGGTCTTCCTTTGAGCGACACTTTGAAGAAGATCTATTTCACCGATGATTATGAGCTCACCCCACTTGCTACTGCTTATGTGCGTGCTCGTGGTGCTGACCGTATGTCTAGCTTTGGTGACTTCATTGCACTCTCTGATGTTTGTGACGTAGCGACTGCCAAGCTCATCAACCGTGAGGTAAGTGACGGTGTCATTGCTCCAGGTTACGAGCCTGAGGCTCTTCAGATTCTTCAGACCAAGCGTAAGGGTACCTACTGTGTTATCCAGATGGATCCTAACTACCGTCCTGAGCCTATCGAGCGCAAGATGGTTTATGGAATTACCTTCGAGCAGGGTCGTAACGAGGTCGACCTCAACGATGATGCACTCTTTGCAAATATCCCTACTGCTTGTAAGGATCTTCCTGCTGAAGCTCGTCGTGACCTTGTCATTGCACTCATCACTCTCAAGTATACACAGAGAAACTCTGTATGTTATGTAAAAGATGGCCAAGCTATCGGTATCGGTGCAGGTCAGCAGTCTCGTATCCACTGTACACGTCTCGCTGGTAACAAGGCTGATATCTGGTGGCTCCGTCAGCATCCAAAGGTTATGGCTCTCCCATTCAAGGAGGGTATCAAGCGTGCCGATCGTGATAATACAATCGATGTATATATCAGCGAGGAGGAACATGATGACGTACTCCGCGAGGGCACATGGCAGAACTTCTTCTCAGAGAAGCCAGAAGTACTCACTCTTGAAGAGAAGAAAGAATGGTTGAAGCAGCTTTCTGGTGTATCACTCGGTTCTGACGCGTTCTTCCCATTCGGCGATAACATTGAGCGTGCACACAAGTCTGGTGTTCAATGGATCGCAGAGGCAGGTGGTTCAGTTCGTGACGATAATGTCATTGCTACAGCAGACAAGTATGGTATGACCGTAGCATTTACAGGTGTTCGTCTCTTCCATCATTAATGACAATTCACTATTAACATTTATATAATAAATCAAAAAAATCATGGAAAAAAGTGCATTGCAGATTGCTCGCGCTGCATATCAGCCAAAGTTGCCAGTAGCTCTTCGTGGCAATCTTAAGGTTGTAGAAGGTGAGCCTACTCAGTCAGTAGCAGATCAGGAGGAGGTACAGAAGCTCTTCCCTAACACTTATGGCATGCCATACATCAAGTTCGAGCCAACTGAGGGTGAGATGACTACCGCTCAGATGAACGTTGGTGTAATCCTCTCTGGTGGTCAGGCTCCTGGCGGTCATAACGTAATCTCTGGTCTCTACGACGGTATCAAGAAGCTCAACAAGAAGAACAAGCTCTATGGCTTCATCCTTGGCCCTGGCGGTCTCGTTGATCACAACTACATGGAGCTCACTGACGAGATCATCGACGAGTATCGTAACACTGGTGGTTTCGATATCATCGGTTCTGGTCGTACCAAGCTCGAGAAGAAGGAGCAGTTCGACAAGGGTCTTGAGATCCTTCAGGCTCTTGACATCAAGGCTCTTGTAATCATCGGTGGT
>JAZUIL010000146.1:0-7634 GCA_045642245.1 Bacteroidales bacterium | reverse complement strand
CTGATGCAGACAGAAGACGGCCAGATCATTGAGCCTTATTCTATTTCTGCGGGCCTCGACTACCCAGGCACAGGACCTATCCACTGCAATCTCTATGAGACCGGTCGCGCTCAGGTGCTTCCTGCTAACGATGATGAGGCTCTGCGTGCCGCTTTCGAACTGACTCGTCTGGAGGGTATCATCCCTGCCCTTGAGAGCTCTCACGCGCTGGCTCTGTTGCCAAAGGTGAAGGATCAGTTCACCAAGGACACCGTTGTCGTACTGACTGTCTCTGGCCGTGGCGACAAGGACCTCGATACCTATCTTGCTCATAAGGATGAGGTGATGAATTCGTAATTCATAATTGAGAATTCATAATTGAGAATTCATAATTCATAATTATAATTGGCAATGACATTTAAATATCATACAGCGAGCAAGACCATTCTCGGTGACCTCTGCACTCCTGTGTCGGTTTATCTGAAGGTGCGCGATGCCTATCCACAGTCGGCCCTGATGGAGTCAAGTGACTATCACGGAGGAGAGAATGCCAAGTCGTTCATCGGCTTGCACCCGATTGCTTCGGTTTCTATCGAGCATGGAGTAGGAGTGTGCAAGTATCCTGATGGCACTTGCGTCGAACACCCTATCACCAAGGAATATGGTTCGGCTCAGGTAATCAATGATTTCCTCGAGGCTTTTGAGGTGACTGGCGAGAATAAGAACTACTGTGGCCTCTATGGCTATACGTCGTTCAATGCTGTCCGTTACTTCGAGAACATCAACGTGAAGGATGAGACACAGACAGAGAACGATGCACCTGATCTCCTTTATATATTATATAAGGATGTGCTGGTGTTCGACCACTATAACAATCAGATGACCATCATCGAACTTCTCGAAGATGGTGAGGAGGATGATTTGGATCAGTTGGAGCGCGACTGCAACAGCCGAGCCTACCAGACCTACGAGTTCCATCCTGTAGGTGATTTTTGGTCAACACTGACCGATGACGAGCATCGTGCCAACATCCGTAAGGGCATCCAGCACTGTCTGCGTGGCGATGTCTTCCAGATCGTGTTGTCGCGTCGCTTCAAGCAGCGCTATGTAGGTGATGACTTCAAGCTCTATCGCGCTCTTCGCAGCATCAATCCATCGCCTTATCTTTTCTATTTCGATTTCGGTGGCTTCCGTATCTTCGGTTCTTCGCCAGAGACTCACTGTCGTATCGAAGGCAACAAGGCTTATATTGACCCGATTGCAGGTACAACAAAGCGTACTGGCAATGCAGAGCAGGATCGCAAGAATGCCATCTATCTCCAGAACGATCCGAAGGAGAATGCAGAACATGTGATGTTGGTGGATCTGGCACGTAACGACCTGAGCCGCAACTGTCATAACGTGAAGGTGGACTTCTATAAGGACATGCAGTTCTATAGCCACGTCATCCATCTCGTAAGCCGTGTGAGCGGTGAGCTCGACAATGGTGCAGATCCTATCAAGGCGTTCATCGACACCTTCCCAGCCGGTACACTCTCTGGCGCTCCTAAGGTACGGGCCATGCAGTTGATCTCAGAATACGAGCCTCATAACCGTGGCGCATACGGTGGTTGTATCGGTTTCATCGGCTTCAACAAGAGTCTCAATCAGGCCATCACCATCCGTACGTTCGTCAGCCGTAACAACGAACTGTGGTTCCAGGCAGGCGGCGGCATCGTGGCAAAGAGCGATGTGGAATATGAGTTGCAGGAAGTAAATAACAAACTTGGCGCGCTTCGCAAGGCCATCGGCATTGCCGAAAATATCTAAAAGCTTATGAATATTGTAGTTATCGATAATTACGATTCTTTCACCTACAACCTCGTGCATCTGGTGAAAGAGCTCGGCGCGCAGGTCACCGTCTTCCGCAATGACCAGTTCGAGATGAAGGAGCTCGAGCCATTCGACAAGATCATGCTCTCTCCTGGCCCTGGCATCCCTAGCGAGGCTGGTAAGTTGCTCGACGTAATCAAGACCTACGCAGGTGTGAAGCCAATCCTCGGCATCTGCCTTGGCGAACAGGCCATCGGCGAAGTCTTCGGTGGTACGTTGGTCAATCTCTCCGACGTCTTCCACGGCGTGCAGACACCTGCTCATGTCGTAGATTTCAATGTCAATGGAGTTCAGGAGAGCGATTATATCTTCCGTGGCGTCACCCGTGATATCCTCGTCGGCCGCTATCATTCTTGGGTCGTAGACGCTGCTACATTGCCAGAGTGTCTCGAAATCACCTGCATGAGCAATGAAGGTCAGGTCATGGCGCTTCGCCACAAGGAACTTGACGTCCGTGGCATTCAGTTCCATCCAGAATCAGTGTTGACTCCAGAAGGCAAGAAGCTGATCAAGAACTGGCTCCTTCATATATAATTAAATAGTAATCAATAATAAAACCGCAACTCCCCCGCGGAAAACATACATACTACTCCCCTCCCTTGTGGAGGTCCTCGCAGGCATAGAGAAGATTGATAATCTTCGCCGAGAAGACGAACCTTTAGGTGAGGGGAATAGGGGGAGGGTCTTATATGAAAGAATATCTCTTAAAACTCATCGATGGTCAGACCCTCAGCCGTGAGGAGACTCACACCATCATGCTCAATATCACCAAAGAGCAGTACAACGTACAGCAGATTGCATCGCTCCTCATGGCTATGCAGACTCGTGGCGTAACCGTAGCCGAGTTGCTCGGTTTCCGTGATGGTTTGCTCGAAACCGGTAAGTATATCAACTTCGAAGATTATGACACCCTCGACATCGTAGGTACTGGTGGCGATGGCAAGAATACTTTCAACATCTCTACCTGTTCGGCCTTCGTTATCGCTGGTGCAGGTTATAAGGTTACCAAGCATGGCAACGGTGGCTCTTCGTCTGTCAGCGGTGCTAGCAATGTGCTCGAAGGCCACGGTGTGAAGTTTACCGATGACTATGACAAGTTGAAGCGTTCGCTCGATGAGGCTGGCATCTGCTACTTCCACGCCCCTCTCTTCGCTTATGGTATGAAGTTCGTCGGTCCTACCCGCAAGGCTATGGGAGTTCCTACCTGCTTCAACCTTCTCGGCCCATTGGTAAACCCTTGTCATCCAAAGAATTCGCTTCATGGTACTGCTAACCAGGCGCAGCTCCGTCTCTATACCAATATGCACCAGAAGATCGGAGACAACTATGGTGTTATCACTTCTTATGATGGTTATGATGAGATCTCTTTGACCTCAGGTTTCAAGATCTGCACCAACTATTTCGAGAAGGTCCTCACTCCAGTCGATCTTGGCTTGAAGTATGCTAAGCAGTCGGATATCTTCGGAGGTAATACTCCTGCAGAGGCTATGAAGATCTTCGATGCAGTCCTCGAAGGAACTGCTACAGAGGTTCAGAAGAGCGTCGTTATTGCCAATGCAGCTTGTGGCTTGAGTGTCATGGATGCCAACCTCTCAATGACCGATTCCGTAGCGATGGCTCGTGAGTCGATCGAGAGTGGTAAGGCTTTGGCTACCTTCAAGAAGTTCGTAGAATTAAATTCATAATTGAGAATTCATAATTCATAATTCATGAAGGATATCCTTGAAGAAATTGTAGCAAACAAGCGTATCGAAGTAGCTGTTGCAGAAAGCGTAGTATCTTTAGATCTTCTCAAAGAGATGACCGAAAAGAAAATTCGCGAAGACGGTCAGCTTAAGCTCCGTTCGATGAAGGCCTCTTTGGCCAATAGCCAGAGTGGTATCATCTCGGAGTTCAAGCGTAAGTCCCCAAGCAAAGGCTGGATTCATGCAGATGCCAAGCCAGAAGATGTCGTGCCGGTTTATGCTGCTGGAGGTGCTTCTGCATTGAGCATCCTGACCGATGAGAAATATTTCGGCGGTCAGCTCGAATTCGTCCGTCAGATGCGACCTCTGGTAGGAGAGACCCCAATCCTTCGCAAGGAATTCATCATCGATCCTTACCAGGTTTATGAGGCTCGTCTCTATGGCGCAGATGCCATCTTGCTCATCGCTGCAGACCTCGAGCCAGCCATGTATGCACAGTTAGCAAAGCTGGCTCATGAATTAGGATTGGAGGTGTTGCTCGAAGTGCATGATGTGACCGAACTTTCTTATCTAAAGAGCTTCGTGCCAGATATGTTAGGTGTCAACAATCGTTCGCTCGGGACCTTCCATACCGACGTGCAGCATTCGTTTGACATTGCAGAGGAAATGAAGAAGGCGGTGGCCGATCTAGGCCTGTCTGCTGACGAGCAGCCGCTTCTTGTTTCCGAGTCGGGTATCTCTAAGCCAGAGGTGGTGAAATCACTTCGTCAGGTAGGTTTCCGCGGCTTCCTGATCGGAGAGTGTTTCATGAAGGAAGAGAATCCAGGAGAGGCTTTGAAACAATTTATTTCACAAGTCATTCAATAAAATTGAATATTCTCCGTTACTATAAAAATGTAAATCTTATTTTTAACTTTTACATTTTCCCTTTTCCCTAAAATAGACGTCTATACTTTTTTAATATCGATATTAAACCATAAAATTTTCCACCATGTTAATTAAAGTCTGCGGTATGCGCGATGCCGAGAATATTCGCGAGGTTGACGCTCTTGGCGTTGAGTTGATTGGCTTTATCTTCTGGCCAGGTTCAAAGCGCTATGTTTCTGAGAAGCCAGCTTATTTGCCAGAACATGCACGCCGTGTGGGTGTGTTTGTTAACGCTACACCAGAAGAGGTCGTAGAGAAGGTCAAGGAGTACAAGTTGAGCTACGTACAGCTCCACGGTGACGAAGACCTTGCTTATGTGACTGCACTTCACAAGATTCTCGTTGAGCAGAATGTCCGTACTCCACGTATTGTCCGCTCTATCAGCGTCAGCTCTCGTAGCTCAGTGCTGAAGGCGATGATGTGGGATGGCTATGTTGACGGCATCCTCTTCGAAACCCCAACCAACGGTTATGGCGGTTCGGGCGAGTCATTTGACTGGAGCCTCCTCTCTAGCTATCGTGGTCGTACCCCATTCTTCTTATCTGGTGGTATCAGCCCTAATTCACTTGAGGCACTCAAGGAATTCGAACATCCTATGTGGCTTGGCGTTGACCTCAACAGCCGTTTCGAGAGCGAGCCAGGTGTCAAGGACGTCGAGCTCCTCAAGCCTTTCATCAAGGAGCTTCGCGAAGCTATCTTGAAGGGCGATAATAAAGTTTATACACTATAATGAATAGAATCAATCAACTTTTCGCCAGCAAGCCTGAAAACCTGCTGAGCCTCTATTTCTGTGCCGGAGCACCAACCCTTGACGGTACAGCAGACGTGATCCGTGCCATGCAGCAGAAGGGTATTGCCATGGTCGAGATCGGTGTCCCATTCAGTGATCCTATGGCCGACGGCCCTGTCATTCAGGAAGCTGCCACACAGGCGCTGTGCAATGGTATGTCGCTCCGTCTCCTCTTCGAGCAGCTCAAAGATATCCGCAAGGATGTGACCATTCCGCTCATCCTCATGGGTTATATGAACCCTGTGATGCAGTTCGGTTTCGAGCGTTTCTGCCAGAAGTGTGTCGAGGTAGGTATCGATGGCATGATCCTGCCAGATCTTCCATTCAAGGATTATATGGAGGATTTCAAGCCTATTGCTGACAAGTACGATCTTCGCATCATCATGCTCATTACGCCAGAGACCAGCGAAGAGCGTATCCGCTTTATTGACGATAATACTGACGGCTTTATTTACATGGTTTCTTCTGCCGCTATCACAGGCGCTCAGAAGGAGTTCAATGAAGCTAAGCAGGCTTATTTCAATAAGGTACATGCCATGAACCTCAAGCACCCAACCATGATCGGTTTCGGTATCAGCAACAAGCAGACACTGCAGTCGGCTCAGGCCAATGCCAACGGTGCTATCATCGGTTCGAAGTTCGTGCAGCTGCTGGCTGAGGCTCAGGGAGATGCTCCTAAGGCCCTCGAAGAGTTGTATTCTGCCTTGGAGAAATAATCTCTTTGGAAAAAGCATTTGAAAAGTAAAACAAGGTTTTCTTGCCAAATAATTTCAACATCAGGTACACGATGTTGAAATTATTGATCGTGGCATCCTTATCACGGTACCGTGACAGGGATGCCACGATTGCGAAAGGTACATCTTGAATTCGTTTGATACCTTTGCAGATCTCTGAAGGTACATCTTGAATTCAGTTGATACCTTCGTAAATCACTGAAGGTACATTTTGATTTCGTTTGGACCTATTTTACAAAAAACTTGCCACTTGCCACCCGACCATACTTATAATCTTCTGTCTCAGCGTTGTAAGTCAGTGGCAAGTTGTGGCAACACTCCACTAACTTGCCACCCCTCTTTCTGCGAGAAAATCAGTAAGTTACGAGGAATGTGTGGCAAGTGGTAAGTTTTTCGATAAAAAAGTGCGAATATGTTTTAGGATAGATTATCCGCAAAAAATCTTATGATTATTTGGAGATACAGAGAAATGTGCCTATCTTTGTCGCGCAAAACAAAGATTATATGGCAAGCAATTCTGTAAAATACGAAGAAATAGAGAAGACTCCAGCGTCTGTGCATGACGATACGGAGTTTGCATACGTTACTCGCTCAAGGGTTTCTACTTTGAGTGAGGAGGTGAGTATTGTCGAGACTCCAGAATTGCCACCATATACTATGGAGGAGCTCAATGCCCGTATTGATGAGGCGGAGGAGCAGATTGCACGAGGTGAGGTAATCGATGCAGATGTTTTTTTCCGTCAGATGCATGAACGTATAGCAGCTCGGTCATGAAAGTCAAGTTGACAGTTAGATTCCAAAATCAGTTCTCATCTGTTGTTGACTACATAACTGATAATTTCGGCTTTAAGTCTGCGGAAGACTTTACGCAAGAGGCTGAATCTAAAGTAAGTTGGATAACTGAAAACCCAGAGATCGGGAGATTGGAACCCTTACTCTATGACCGAGTCATCGAATACCGCTATCTGCACATTGGAAAACATAACAAGATGATTTATTGCGTAAAAGCCAATACAATCTATATCGTAGATTTCTGGGATATGCGTCGCGAGCCTTCGAGATTAGCATCCAGGATTCGATCTAAAAAGAAAGAATAATCACAAAGATAAAATAGAATGAAATAAAACAGTTGATTCGCACCTTCTGCATAGCAATATCGCCCAAAACTATCGAAAAATAAATAAATTTGCAAAGAAAAGAGTGTAAAACTTTGGCAGTTTCTAAAGAAAATGCTATCTTTGCGCTCGCAAAACCGGGGAAAGAGACGGGTTCTCTACTCCCGACCAGGATTGCATTAGTATTAACTCATAAAAACATTTTGCTACAATGGCTACTAAGATTCGTCTCGCACGTCATGGTCACAAGGACTACGCTGTATATAGCATCGTAGTTGCAGATAGCAGAGCGCCACGTGATGGTAAGTATATTGAGAAGCTCGGTACTTACAATCCAAACACCAACCCTGCTACTATTAATCTCGATTTCAACCGCGCTCTTTACTGGGTTGAGACTGGTGCACAGCCAACTCTCACCGCAGAGAAGATCCTCTCTTACGAAGGCGTACTCCTCATGAAGCACCTCAACGGTGGTATCAAGAAGGGTGCTCTCACCGCTGAGCAGGCTCAGGCTAAGTTCGATGCATGGAAG
>JAZUIL010000145.1:0-5045 GCA_045642245.1 Bacteroidales bacterium | reverse complement strand
GCAGAAGATTGGCCGCATTGTCACGATCAGTTATCTCTCATTGATGCGCATCAAGAACAAGACTCGCCAGACCATCGGCGATGTCGACACCACCTGGTACCCCGTCACCGAACTGCCACCTCTCGCCTTCGATCACAACCAGATCATCCACGACACGCTGCAGGAGCTCTACAACATGGCTGGCGAGCAGCCACAGATGCTCTTCGAGATGATGCCAGCCAAGTTTACCGCCTTACAGCTCCGCCGTCTGCACGAGCAGATTATCGGCCAGCCTATTGACGTACGTAACTTCGCTAAGATCGTAATGAGTAAGCCATATATCATTCCGCTTGAGGAGTTCGAGCAGAATGTAAGCCACCGCGCTGCACGCTTCTATAAGTTTAAGGCGCAATAATTCCTATCATTGAATATATATATTAATTAATTCTTACAAATATTATGAGATATTTACTTGGTTATGACATTGGAACATCATCAGTGAAGGCTTCACTTGTTGATGCAGAGACCGGACAGACAGTTGCAAGTGCACAGTACCCAGATGCAGAGGCTCCTATCACCTCTAAGCAGGCTGGTTGGGCTGAGCAGGAACCAGAGATGTGGTGGAACGAGCTCAAGGAGGCTACCAAGCGCATCGATACTAAGGCTCCAGGTGCATTAGCAAGCGTTGCTGCTATCGGTATTTCTTATCAGATGCACGGCTTGGTTTGTGTTGACAAGAACGGCAAGCCACTCCGTCCTGCAATTATCTGGTGCGACGGTCGTGCAGTTCCTTACGGACAGCGCGCTTTCGAGACCCTCGGTGGCACTTTCTGTCTCTCTCACCTCCTCAACAGCCCTGGCAACTTCACCGCTGCTAAGCTCGCATGGGTTAAGGAGAACGAGCCAGAGATCTTCGCGCAGATCGATAAGATCATGCTTCCTGGCGACTATATCGCAATGAAGCTCACCAGCGCTACCTCTACCACCATCAGTGGACTTTCAGAGGGTATGTTCTGGGACTTCAAGGAGAACTGCGTATGTAAGGAGCTCATGAAGAACTTCGGTTTCGACGAGAAGGTGATTCCAACTATCAATCCAACCTTCAGCGTACAGGGTCGCGTAACAGCTGCCGCTGCTGCTGAGCTCGGTCTTCCAGAGGGTGCTCCTGTAGCATACCGTGGTGGTGACCAGCCAAACAACGCTCTCTCACTCAACGTAATGAAGCCAGGTGAGATCGCTGCAACTGGTGGTACTTCAGGTGTAGTTTACGGTGTACTCGGTGAGGTGAACTATGACAAGCTCTCTCGCGTTAATACCTTTGCACACGTTAACCATGGCGAGCAGACCCGTCTCGGCGTCCTCCTTTGCATCAACGGTACCGGTATCCTCAACGCTTGGATGCGTCGTACTGTAGCTCCAGAGGGTATCAAGTACTCAGAGATGAACGACCTCGCAGAGAGCGTACCAGTAGGTGCTGAAGGCCTCAGCGTCATCCCATTCGGCAATGGTGCAGAGCGCGTACTCCAGAACCAGAATCCTGGTGCTTCTGTTCATGGCATCAACTTCAACATCCACACCAAGGCTCACATGCTCCGCGCAGCTCAGGAAGGTATTGCCTTCTCATTCGCATACGGTATGGAGATCATGGCAGGTATGGGCATGGACATCAAGACCATCAAGGCTGGCCACGCTAACCTCTTCCTCTCTCCTCTCTTCCGTCGCACCCTCGCAGCAGTTACCGGTGCTACTATCGAGCTCTATGAGACCGATGGTTCAGTAGGTGCAGCTTACGGTGCTGGTATCGGTGCTGGTATCTACAAGGACAGCGACGATGCATTCAAGACCCTCAAGCACATCGCTACCGAGGCTCCTGTTGCTGAGACCGCAGAGTATAAGGCTGCTTACGAGCGCTGGAAGGCTTGCTTAGAGAAGTAAAATAAGTACGAACAAATTCATTTGTTCCGATTATTATGATAAAATAGGTACGCATGATTTCATGCGTACCTATTTTACTTTTAAAATGTGTCGTCATGATTTTCTTTGTACCTATTTTATGACTAAAATAAGTACTAAAGAAACCATATAGCCTTATTTATGACAAAAAATGGGTACACAGGAAAAACTGTGTACCCATTTTATTTTTATGAATCCTTATCCGATACTTAAAGATATGTAGCCATCTCATCAGCCACCTTCTTAGCTTCCTGAGCTGCGACAGCTGCGAAATTCTCGGTGTGATCTGCATAAATGATGGCACGGCTCGAATTGACGATGAGGCCACACTGGCTGTTCATGCCATACTTAACAACCTCAGCGAGAGAGCCTCCCTGAGCACCGATGCCTGGAACAAGGAGGAAGCTGTTTGGAGCTACACGACGGATGTCCTCGAACATCTGGCCCTGAGTAGCACCTACTACGAACATCACCTGGTCTTCTGTACCCCAAGTCTGTACGGTACGGATCACCTTTTCAAAAAGGCGCTCCTCAGTACCATCGACAGTAGAAAGCTGGAAGTCATGGCTACCCTTGTTGCTAGTAAGAGCCAAGCAGATGACCCACTTGCCTTCATAACCGAGGAATGGCTTGACACTATCCTCTCCCATGTATGGAGCTACGGTCACTGCATCGAGATCAAGATGCTCGAAGAATGAACGAGCATAAAGCATAGAAGTATTACCGATATCACCACGCTTAGCATCAGCGATGATGAACTGGTTAGGATACTGCTCACGAATGTACTTTACAGTACGCTCGAAAGCAATCCAACCCTCTACACCAAAGCACTCATAGAAAGCCAGATTTGGCTTATATGCAATGCAATATGGTTCGGTGGCATCAATAATAGCCTTGTTGAACTGGAAGATTGCCTCAGCTGGCTCAAGGCTCTGCAGATGCTCAGGAATCTTCTTGATATCGGTGTCGAGACCCACACAAAGGAAAGTCTTCTTTTGCTGGATCTGAGCGAAAAGCTGTTCTCTATTCATATTAGTGCTGGATCTGAGCGGCTTTCTTTGCTGCAGCCTCAGCCTTCTCAGCAGCCTTCTTTGCCTTCTTGTTTGCCTTCTCGAGAGCCTTCTGAGCCTTGAGGTTACCATCGATCACCTTCTTCTTTGACTGGATATCCTCGAGATTAAGCTTAAGCTCTGCCTCCTCAGCCTTCAACTTAGCATCAGTAGGATTGAGCTTCTGATTTGCCTTGTTGGTCTTGATCTGGCCCTTAAGAGCCTCAATCTTGTGCTTGTACTCACGGCTAAGCTGCTCGTCAGTCTTCTGATCATCAGCGAATGAAGTAAAAGGTGCTGCAACAAGTGCACCAAGAAGCATAATCTTTGCAATAGTCTTCATAGTTGTATAGTTTTAGTGTTATTAATTACTTGATATAATCGACACCCATCCAAGGCTTCAATACCTCTGGAACCTTGATTGAGCCATCTTCCTGCTGGTAGTTCTCCATAATAGAAGCTACGATGCGAGGCAATGCCAATGCAGAACCATTGAGAGTGTGACAGAGTTCGATCTTCTTATCTGCAGCCTTGCGATAGCGACACTTCAAGCGATTTGCCTGATAGGTATCGAAGTTAGATACTGAAGAAACCTCGAGCCAACGATTCTGTGCAGCAGAGTAAACCTCGAAGTCATAACAAACAGCGCTGGTAAATGACTGGTCGCCACCACAGAGACGGAGGATACGATAAGGCAAGCCGAGCTTCTGGAGAAGACCCTCAACATGCTCAAGCATCTCCTTGTGGCTCTCTGCAGAATGTTCCGGAGTATCGATGCGAACGATCTCAATCTTTGAGAACTCATGGAGACGGTTCAAACCACGAACGTCCTTACCATAAGAACCTGCCTCACGACGGAAACACTGTGTGTATGCACAATTCTTGATTGGGAGCTCCTTCTCGTCGAGGATGACATCGCGGTAGATATTGGTAACAGGCACCTCTGCAGTAGGGATGAGATAGAAATCATCAACCTCGCAGTGATACATCTGACCTTCCTTATCTGGCAACTGACCAGTGCCATAACCTGAAGCCTGGTTAACTACTGTAGGTGGCATGATCTCCTCATAACCAGCCTTAGCAGCCTCAGTAAGGAAGAAATTGATCAATGCACGCTGCAAACGAGCACCGAGACCACGATATACCGGGAAACCTGCACCTGTAATCTTTACACCGAGGTCAAAGTCAATGAGGTTGAGATTCTTTGCCAACTCCCAGTGTGGAAGCTTAGCATTTGGATACTGTGCATCAGGATTACAATCCCAATTTCCTACGGTATCCTTACCTACTACACATTCCTTGAGATTAGACTTTACTACCCAGTTATCCTCAGCGCAGCCACCTTCAGGCACCTCGTCGTATGGGATGTTAGGAATCTGGCAGAGCATGGTAACCATCTCCTGCTCGAGAGCAGCCTTCTTCTCATCGAGTTCCTTATTCAAGCCCTTGAGTTCAGCCACCTTAGCCTTAGCAGCCTCAGCCTCTTCCTTCTGACCATTCTTCATAAGCATGCCGATAGTCTTAGCCAGCTTATTAGCCTCAGCCAAGTTACCGTCAAGCTGCTGCTGGGTGCTACGACGCTCCTGATCCTTAGCAATCACTGCATCGATAGCCTCCTTGGCACCCTTGAAGTGCTTCTTATTCAAACCGGCAATGACGCGATCGTACTGCTCGGTAATCAATTTCAATGTTAACATATGGACCCACCCCTACCCTCCCTCAAAGGGAGGGAGCATAATAGTATGTTATGCCTGCCGCAAGATGGAAACGGCTATATTGTTCATTATAAAAAAGCGAAAAAGGGCAACCGACAACTGAGAAATCAGGTGTCAATTGTCCTTTTGTTTCTTAAGTTTGTCTTACCTTGACAAAAATACTAACCACTCCCCTCCCTTGTGGAGGGGCTGGGGGAGGGTCTTCTTTTTATGCCAATGGCTCAACAGAGACGTAGCTCTTGTTCTCACGCTTCTTGGTAAATACTACCTTACCATCGATGAGAGCGTAAAGAGTATCGTCCTTACCGAGACCTACGTTGAGGCCTGGATTGTGCTTGGTGCCACGCTG
>JAZUIL010000144.1:0-6430 GCA_045642245.1 Bacteroidales bacterium | reverse complement strand
TGCTCACTTTTGTGTGGCCCGGATGGACCGCCATGATGTGATCTTCTAAGGAGAATCTCTTCCCGAAGAATCGCTCTTTCAATTTCTGCTTGCTCCATTTTTTGTTGAATTTTCATTCAACTTATTTCAGGGCAAGACATTTTGTTGAATATTTATTTGTAAAAAATATTTGGGCAATGTCTTGCAATTCTCAGCTATTTTTTGTATCTTTGCAGCAACATTCATCAAGATTTGTAATATGCCTGCGCGCTTTGTGAAGGATGAATAGTTGTTTTAGAATTCAAAACAAATGATTCAGGGGGGAGAATCGTTGTTTTTGAAATCCAAAGTGGCTTTTCAAGTGCATGAATTACTAATCCGGATACTCAAAGTTGCTTTTCATGGGCTGGAATTGCTATTCTTAGTGTATGGAGCGTGGATTTGTTTTGACTTCACTGATGATCACCTTAACGTCTGGGACTTGTTTTGAGATAATGTCGCGAAGCAGATGTTTGGTGTACTGCTCGGTTTCGTAATGTCCGGCTTCGACCAGCAGGAGGGTAGGATGATCAAAGTAATCGTGATACTTGATTTCTCCGGTAAGGAAGGCATCGGCACCAGATGAGGCGGCATCGCTGATGAACTCTGCGCCAGAACCACCGCATAAGGCTACACGACGCACGGTTGTCAGGGTACACTCTCCAAGGTTGGAGCATACCCGTTCGGCCTGGAATTTTTCTTTGACATTTTGAATGAAAGAGAGTGGTGCGAGACTCTCTGGAAGGATACCGATGACACCACCTTCGGCCAAAGGTTGCACGTCGGTCATGCCCAGCACTTCGGCCATCTTGTAGTTGACACCGCCTTCTGCATTGTCAAGGTTGGTGTGGGCACAATAGAGCGCTATGTCATGTTTGATGGCTTTGATGAGCGTGCGATGGATATACGACTGCTCCGGAACAAGATTCTTCACCCCACGGAAGATGAGCGGATGATGACTCACTACCATCTGACAGCCCAGAGCGATGGCTTCGTCGATGACAGCCTCAGTAATATCGATGCAGGTGAGCACGCGGAGGACTTCCTGCTGCATGCCTCCGCACTGCAGACCTACGTTGTCGTAAGTTTCCTGTAATTCTTTCGGCGCAATGGCCTCGATTGGGGCGATGATGTCTTGTACTTTTGCCATAATTTTGTTTGTCGGTTTTAATGAATTAACGAGCAAAGGAATCTAAAATTGCTTTGTTTTGCACAATATTTAGTGGCTTCCCTTGCTCGTTTCGATTAGAATATGTACCTTTGGGGCAGAGATTTAATTCATAATTCACAATACATAATTTATAATTAAAACTATGAAGCAAGTAATTTCTACTCCAAATGCTCCTGCAGCAGTGGGTACTTACAGTCAGGCAATCGTTGCTAATGGCATGGTTTACGCTAGTGGTCAGCTCGGTCTTAATCCTGCTACCGGTGATTTCGCTGGTGAGGATTTCAAGAGCCAGGCAGAGCAGGCGCTGAAGAATGTCGGCGCTATCCTCGAAGCTGCAGGTACTTCTTACGATAATGTCGTGAAGGTTTCTGTTTTCATGAGCGATATGGCAAACTTCGCTGCTCTCAACGAGGTTTACGCTCAGTACTTCAAGGCTCCTTATCCAGCTCGTTCGGCTGTGGCTGTAAAGACATTGCCTAAGAATGGCTTGATTGAAATCGAGGTAATTGCTGCGCTGTAAAGATTTTCCCCAACCCACCCTTTAAGGGAGGGCTAGGGTGGGGCTCTTAATCCATTGGATAGACAACACCCCATTCCTTACGCAGACCATCCATGATCTGCATAATTTCAAGGGTCTCTTCGTGTGACATATATGGTGTCACGAGGAGGCCTTTCTTCATGGCGTCACGGCAAGCGATGACCTGATACTCGTAGCCGGTGATCTGCTCAGGACAGTGAATGTCCTCGATGCGCTGACCGTCGGCATTGAATACCTGTGCACGCTGTGGATTGTTGATGTTATCCACCTCAATATAGCCTTGAGAACAGCTGATGATACCATGCTTGTCGTTGATACAGAGGGTTGAGGCCTGCATGTTGGCCATGATGCCGTTGTTGTAGATCACCGAGATGCTGTCGTGCATATCCATGCCGGTGTGGCTCTTGACACACTGCGACTTGATCTCCTTCCAGTCGCCACCTACGAACATGCGGACGAAGTTGATCGAATAGACGCCGAGGTCGAGCAATGCGCCACCGCAGAGGTCTGGACGGAGGATACGCTCCTTGGTCTCCATCTGATAACCGAGGCTGGCATAGACGAGACGTGGCTCACCGATGCGACCAGAATTGATTACGTCGAGAATCATCTCGCGAATTGGCTGATAACGTGTCCAGATAGCTTCAGCGATGAAGATCTTCTTCTCACGAGCGATGTCGAGCAACTCCTTAGCCTCGCGAGCGTTAGCGGTGAACGCCTTCTCAACAAGACACGCCTTGCCATGCTCCAGAGCCATCTTGGTGTTAGCATAGTGATGGCTGTGAGGAGTAGCGATATAAACGAGATCTACGTTTGGATCTTCAACTAAAGCCTCGTAGCTGCCGTAAGCCTTCTCGAAACCCCACTGCTGAGCAAATGCATCAGCCTTCTCCTGGGTGCGTGAAGCGATGGCATAAGCCTTAATATCACAAGTGTCAGGATTCTTTGCTAATCCCTGCAGGGTGATTGCCATCTTCTCGGCAATCCAACCTGAACCAATAATTCCTACATTCATTGTTTTGTTTTTAAGGGGAATAAAAGGGTAGAAAAAGGGGAGTAAAAGGGTAGAAAAAGGGACAAATGTATAGGTTTCGCGAAAAGAACTAACGTCCTTTTTACTACTCTTTTACTCCCTTTTTACTACTTTTTTACTACCTCTATTTTACTTCGCCATCTTATAGATCTCAATCATGTCGGCCTTCTTCAAGATCTGAAGGCCACCGATGGTGGTAGTGTCGCCATTGCTGCACTTGTCAGCCATCTCCTCAATCTCAGCATCGGTGATCTCACGGCCGATGAGGTCGTGGATGTTGGTTGGCATACCGATGCTCTCGAAGAAGCGCTCCATTGCCTGGATACCTGCCTCTGCAGTGTTCTCGTCAGAGTGGAAGTCCTGGGTAACGCCCATGACATTGACGGCGAAGCGGACGAAACGAGCAAGGTTGTTATGACGGGTATAACGTGCCCAACTGCCCCAAACGGCTGCAAGACCTGCACCGTGGCTAACGTCGAACATGCCTGAGAGCTCATGCTCAAGGTTGTGGGTTGCCCAGTCTCCGATAGCACCGCAACCTGTGAGGTCATTGTGTGCCAATGAACCTGCCCACATAATCTGTGCACGGCTGTTGTAGTCGGTAGGGTTCTTGAGAGCGATAGGTGCCTGCTGCATAACGACCTTGAGGATAGATTCTGCGAGGACATTGGTCACCTCCATATCGTCTGCTGTGGTGAAGTAACGCTCCATGGTGTGCATCATCATATCGGTAGCACCGCAAGCGGTCTGCCAAGCAGGAAGGGTATAGGTGAGTTCTGGATTCATGATTGCGAACTTGCAACGGAACTCATCAACGCAATAGTCCTTCTTCAGACCTCCGTCCTCGTTGGTAATTACCGAACCGTCGCTCATCTCCGAGCCGGCAGCTGGGATGGTGAGGATACAACCGAGTGGAATGTATTTGGTAGCCTTAGCCTTCTTGAGGTAGAGGTCCCATACGTCGCCATCGAAGAAGGTGCCAGAACTGATGGCCTTAGAAGAGTCGATAACCGAACCGCCACCGACAGCAAGGATGAAGTCGATACCTTCCTGACGGCAGATCTCGATACCCTTACGAACTAATGAAACGCGTGGGTTTGGTACAACACCACCTAAAGCGATATACTCGATGCCAGCAGCTTTGAGGTCTTCCTCTACCTGTGGAAGCAAACCGCTCTTAATGGCGCTCTGGCCACCATAGTGGAGCAATACCTTGGTGCCGCCATTCTTCTTGATAAGATCGGCCACCTGGCGCTGTGTGTCTTTGCCGAATGCCACATAAGTAGGGGCATAATACTTAAAATTCTGCATGATTTTGTTTTATTAATAAGGGGTTAGTATATTGTTTTTACTGTAAAATAAGTGCTAATACAAGAAGCACAGACATGATAAACATGTTCCTGCTCGTGAGCCCAAGAATCTTGTTCAACGCCTTTCCCTGACGGATCTGTACCATCTGACGCCAGGAGGAGATATGAAGAAGCAGATAGATGAGGACGACGATGATACCTGCGTAGAGTCGTGGCGCATCTGCGAAGATGCATAGCGAGAGGATGAGTAATCCGACAATGAACCCAATGGCGAGGTATAGCCTCTGGCCGAAGCGTTCCCCTCCGAGGACGATGATGGTGCGTTTGCCACTGATGCGGTCCTGCTCACGATCTCGGTAATTGTTGATGATAAGTAATGCATCGATCGCCACACCACTGATGAGACTCAGAATCAGAATGCCGGCATCGAGTGTGTATGCCTGGAGATAGTAGGTGCCGCACACAGGTACGAACCCGAAGAAGACAAGTACCAGGACATCACCCCATCCGAGATAGGAGAGACGTGTGGTATAAAGGAAGGCAAACAGGACGCAGATAAGGCCCATGACAATCAGTTCTACACCGTGGAACGGCATCTGCTCCCACGTGGCGAATAACGCGATTAATCCGAACAAGCAGGAGATAATGATACTGACTGCGATACCCCACTGCATGGCATGTGGGGTGATCCATCCCTGTGCACAAGCTCGCTCTGGGCCTAAGCGGTCTTCTCTGTCTGTTCCTTTTTTGAAGTCAAACAGATCGTTGATCAGATTGGCCGCCACTTGCATGCCACAGGCAAAGAGAGCACAGCAGAGGGCTGCGGTGACGTTGCTCAGGACTTGCTGATGCCATGCCCATGCGAGTGCCAGGATTACCGGAATCATAGCACCTGTCAGGGTCTTAGGTCTTGAGGCTAACAACCAGGCCTTTAGAGAGTTCTGCTTTACTCCTGCCATAGATTAACGCTTCTGCGCGTCACCATAGTTGATCTTCACACCATGAAGGTCTACGATGTATGGAAGACGTGGATTGTTGCCTGGAGTATTAGGCTCAAGGATGCCGTCGAGGATGCCTTGGCAGATGATGCCAACGTTCTTGATGCGCTCTGGCGTCTCAAGGTTATTGCCCCAGTAATGACCAGGATAAAGGTACTGGATATCGTACTTCTCAATGAACTTCATGAGACGGTTGCTGCTGTTGACTTCGGTGCTGAGGTCGGTAAAGACGAGCAAGTTGCCCGATCCGAAGGCGTCGCTGCTGAAACCATACTTTGCCTCACGATCAAGGAAAGTGGTAGAACCAGGGGTATGACCAGGGGTAAACACTACTTCAATCTGACGGCCGCCAAGGTCGAAGATCTGTCCGTCGGTCAGATAGTTCTTCTTGCCATTAAACTTGCCTTCTGGCATGATGGCCTCGTCAGCGGCATTGATCCAGACTTCGTCCCACTGATCCATCGCACCGATGTGGTCACCATGAGCATGGGAGATAATCAGAGCTACAGGTTTCTTGACGATGTCTTCGACAATCTTCTTCAGACCTTGCATATTGGTGCCTGCGTCGATGAGGATAGCTGAGGTTTCGCCCTCGATCAGATAGATGGATTCGTTGTATACCAAAGTGCCATTGCCATGCCAGGTATGAGCATCAAGCTGACGTATCTCTACATCATTGTTTTTGAAAATGGTCTTCTCCTTGAAGTCGCTCTGTGCCATAGCTGCATATGAGAGCAACAAGGAGAATGCCATCAGGAGCATTCTTTTCATAAGCTTTGTTTTTGAGGTATTTTTGATAGTAATGTTGTTTTTCCGATGGCGCAAATATAGTTTATTTTTTTGATTTAATCAAATTCTACACATTTTTTAATAAAAAAGAAGGCCCCTTCTCACGAAGGAACCTCCTTTTCATCTATAATAATAACACACACTAGAAATTTTGTTCTTTATTTGTGTTGACAGCAAAATAGGTTTTTCCGATCTGCTGTCTGCATTGCATGCTGATTAATAACCAGGGTTCTGGTATGCTGCCTTCTCCTCTGGAGTCATCTGGAGAGCGTCGAGCTGACCCTGTGGGATTGGACGGAGATAGAAGTGCTTCTGGATATCACGAACCTTCTCAACAGCCTGACGGCCATTAGCGTCTGCAATGTGATATACCTTAGCACGCTCATGCCAGGTCTGGGTACGTACGAGGTCGAACCAGCGGTAACCCTCACCGAAGAACTCACGGAGACGTTCGTCGAGGATATAGTCGATGGTGATGGTTGCAGGAGTAGCGTCGGTCAACTCCTTGCTGAAATCCTTAACAACGGTAAGAGCGCTATAGCCAGTGTTGCCATTGAGAACCTCATAGTCGTT
>JAZUIL010000143.1:0-67051 GCA_045642245.1 Bacteroidales bacterium | reverse complement strand
TTCGCTTAATATCGATAAGCATTGGAGAACTGATGCCATCAATCGCCTGGCAAAGACTGAGCCTAAGGTGGTGCTTGATGAGGCTTGCGGTACAGGAGATTTCAGTATCCTGATTGCAAAGAAGTGTCCTGAAGCTAAGGTTATCGGTGTGGATATCAGTGAAGGAATGATGGAGATCGGTCGTCAGAAGGTCGCTGCAGAAGGACTCGCTGACCGTATCACTATGCATGTCGATGATGCTACACAGCTTCAACTGGAAGACAATAGTGTTGATGCAATTACAGTGGCGTTCGGTGTTCGCAACTATGAGCAGTTGCAGAAAGGCCTGAATGAGATGTGCCGTGTGATTCGTCCAGGAGGTCATACGTTTATTCTTGAGCTTTCTGTGCCACAGAATAAGATTCTTTTGTGGGGATATAAGCTTTATTTCCTGCATATTTTGCCATGGATAGGTGGTATGATTTCTGGCAATAAGGAGGCTTACAATTACCTTCCGGCCTCGGTGCTTCATTTCCCTAAACCAGACGCCTTCCTTGCTATGATGCGCGAGGCTGGATTCCAGGAATGCAAACAAAAAGCCTACACATTTGGATTGTGCAGGCTCTATATTGGAAAAAAATAACGTTCAGGATTAAAGCATCAATCGGGTGCAGACAACGTCGGCCATCAGAATCATGATGCTGCTGATTACTACAGCTTGGGTGGAATTACGTCCTACCTGGAGTGCGCCACCTTTGACGGTATAGCCGAAATAGCCTGAAACCGTAGTGATGATGAACCCGAATACCATGGATTTCTTGATGGCATAATAGGCATGATCAATGTTCACGCCCGTCTGGATGCCATAGACATAATTGTCGATTGTAGGAGCTCCTGTTACCCATGCAAGTATGCCGCCGCCCCACAGACCTAGCGCAATGGAAAGGATGACAAGAATCGGCATGAGCGATACGAGAGCACAGACTTTAGGAAGGATCAGGTAGTTGGCCGAATTGATGCCCATGATCTCCAATGCATCGATCTGCTCTGTAATACGCATGGTGCCAATCTCTGAAGCGATGTTTGAACCGACCTTACCTGCAAGAATCAGACACATCATGGCAGAAGAGAATTCGAGCATGAGAATCTCTCGTGTAGTGAAGCCGATGGTATAACGAGGAAGAAGAGGACTGAATAGATTCATCTGCATCTGAATGCAGCATACGGCACCAATAAATAATGAGATGATACCTATGATGCCAATGGAATCGATGACAAGCGCATTACATTCACGGACATACTGACGAAAGAACATACCCCAATGATCCGGTTTTGCAAAAACTCGTCTCATCAGGATCACATACTTGCCAAAGTCTCGAATCCACTTGATAATAAACACGGTTCTATCTTATTTTTATTATTATGCGCTGCAAAGATAAGTAAAAAATGATTAAAGTGGACTTTTTTGTGCTCTTTATTCAAAAATAATCACTATCTTTGCGCCAAATTAGAACGAAAATATGGAAAACCCTATACAGACAAATACAATAGAAACCCCAGCAGAGAAGGTGCAGGTCGATGATCGAAGTGTACTGCGCACCGATAATCTGGTGAAGCGTTATGGTCCTCGAACTGTGGCAAATCACGTGAATATTGATGTGAAGCAGGGTGAGATTGTTGGTCTCCTTGGCCCTAATGGAGCAGGTAAGACGACAACCTTCTATATGACGACTGGCCTTGTCACTCCTAATGAGGGTAGGATCTTCCTCGATGATCAGGAAATTACGAAGTTGCCAGTATATAAACGTGCTAAGCTTGGTATCGGTTATCTGGCTCAGGAGGCTTCGGTTTATCGAAAGATGACTGTAGAGGATAATATTCGCGCTACACTTGAAATGACGGATATGACGCCAGCAGAACAGAAGGAGAAGCTTGAGTCATTGATCGCAGAGTTCCGTCTTCAGAAGGTACGTAAGAATTTAGGTGACCGACTTTCGGGAGGTGAACGTCGTCGTTGTGAAATCGCTCGTTGTCTGGCTATCAACCCAAAGTTTATTATGCTTGATGAGCCATTCGCAGGTGTAGACCCTATTGCGGTAGAGGATATCCAGTATATTGTATATAAGCTGAAGGACAGGAATATCGGTATCCTGATTACTGACCATAATGCGCCAGAGACCCTTTCGATTGTGGATCGTGCATATCTTCTTTTTGAAGGTAAGATTCTTTTCCAGGGTACAAGTGAGGAACTTGCGGAGAATCCTGTCGTAAGGGAAAAATATTTGGGACGAAACTTCCGGTTTATCCGTAAGAAGTTCGATCAGCCAAGTACGACAGAAGAAGTGGCAATGCGAGAAGCTAATAAAACTGACGAATAAGTTTTTTCAAAATATAAAAAAATGCCAGGTTATTTCAGAATGTTCTGTTATAACCTGGCATTTTTAGTCATCATAGTGATGTGAGTAACGGCGTATGAGTCCATGTTCTTTGAGGATGTCATGCACCTTCTTTTCTTTCTTAGAAACGTATTCTTTCCCATGGGCTAGTTTGCGAACATGGTCAGGGGTCATACCATTTCTAATTGCGATTTTGAAATACAAAGATCGATGTTTTGACTTTAAAAACTTAAACATGAGATAAAGATTTTAAAGATATGCAATTGATATAAATTATAATCTCATTTATTGAGTATACCCTCCAGCCAGCAGAGCTGCAATGTTTGTTGTGAAAAGTTTTACTGATATTGCGAGGAGGATAACTCCGAAAAACTTGCGTAAAACAAATATACCACCAGGGCCGAGCAATCGCTCTAAAAATCGATAACGGTTGAGGACAAAGTATACAAAGCCTAAATTGAGTGCCAGGGCAATGATGATATTCAGGATGTTGTATTCTGCGCGAAGGGAGATGAGTGAGGTGAATGTGCCAGCACCTGCAATCAGCGGGAAGGCCAGTGGAACAAGTGCTGAAGCTCCTGTTGGACCACCGGAATATTGCATAATCTCACGGCCAAGAAGCATCTCTAGGCCCATGATGAAGAGGATGATAGCACCAGCAACCGCAAAGGAATGGATGTCAACACCAAAAAGCTCAAGAATCATATTGCCCGCAAAAAGAAACAGATAGAGCAATATGCCTGCATAGAGCGTGGTCTTACCTGGGTAGATGTGGCCAGTCTTCTGTTTCAGGTCGATGATGATAGGGATGGCTCCTGTAATATCAATCATAGCGAAGATGACAATGAAGGCAGAAATGATCTGCTCAAAATCAAAATGCATTTCAAGAAAAGTCATAACTCAATTGCTATATTATTAATAAATGTGTGTTATTGAGGTGAATCGTCTTTCTTACCTTCGATGATATTTCTATAACGATTCTCTTCAGCCAAAACACCTAAGGCTTTTAGGAACGCTTCGTTCGTCTGATTCATGATGCGTGTGAATGCACCGTTCTCATACAGGTCATTAGCCAGATAAGCTTTGAGATGCATCCTGAAAAGATCATTTGTCAGAAGCGATTCTAGGCTGTCGTTCTTTATGCTGTCTTTGCGGGCCTGCTCAATCAGTCCGTTTACCATTTCGTCAGTTACTTCAAATCTTTGAGCAATGAAGTCCTCAAGAGTCGGCATGGTTTTCTTAAGCTTTGCCTGATTCGCCTTGAAATAATTGAGCGTAAAGGTATTGATGGTTCCTTTGGCAATGATAGCACTGTGTGCTTTAGAGATCTTTGTGGTATCTAGAGGAACGAATACGTCAGGCATAATGCCACCTCCACCATAAACAGGACGACCGCCACGCGTGTGGAAGAGTAGCGAGTCGGGGAGATGTATGCTGTCTGCAGAGGTCAATTCTCCATTGTGTAATCTATCAATCAGATCATGCTGATATTTCTTCTGGTCACCTTTGACGTAAGGTTTCTGGATGTCTCGACCAGATGGGGTATAATAATGGGCAACGGTCAGTCTTATCATACCACCATTTGGTAAATCGATAGGACGTTGGACAAGGCCCTTACCAAAGCTGCGACGACCGATGATGACACCTCTGTCGACGTCCTGCATACATCCTGCAAAGATCTCGCTGGCTGATGCACTCTGTTCGTTGATGATGATGACTAGTCTGCCACGGAATGCATTACGTCCCCATCGGGTGATATAATTGCGTCGGCCTTCTGCTCGTCCTTGGGTATATACGACAAGTTCTCCATCAAGAAGAAATAGTTCTGCAAGTTCAGCAGCCGCATTGAGATAACCGCCACCATTGTCCTGAAGGTCGATGATGATATCTTTCATCCCCTGGTCTTTCAGCTTCTCCATGGCCATTTCTACTTCATTCGCGGTCGTTAAGGCAAATCGGCTTAACTTGATATAGCCTACACCTGGTGCGGCCATGTATGAAGCACCAATACTATAGACAGGAATGTTGTCTCGGGTTACGGTGAACCATAATAGTTTCTTCTCTCCTTGACGCAAAACTCCGAGATTGACTTTCGATCCTTTTGGACCACGTAAGCGACGCTGAATCTCTTTAGTGTCGTATTTCATGCCGGCTATAGTAGAATCACCTACCATGATGATACGGTCTCCTGCCAAAATACCGGCTTTCTCCGAAGGGCCTCCAGTAACTGCGTTGATGACCAGCAGAGTGTCATTCTCCATCTGGTAACGGACACCTATTCCTTCGAAATTGCCACCCAGGTTCTCCTGCATGGCCGCAACTTCTTCGGCATCAAGATATGTTGAATGAGGATCAAGCTCTTTGAGAACAGCCTTGATGGCCACCTCATTGAGTTTATCCATGTTTACGGTGTCGACATAAAGTGCATCGAAAGCCATCATGGCACGGCTGTATGCTTTGATGCTATTGTATACATCTGCATAACAGGTTAGTGTCATGAATCCGACTACTAATGAGAGAAATAGTCGCTTCTGGTATTTAACCAAAGAATGGTTCATTCTTTTGCTTGACGATCAGGGGAGGGAAGCCTTCAGGCATAAAATCTGTAACGTCTTTGCCGAAGGTAAGCAACTCTCGTACGGTGGTAGAAGTGATGTGGGCCATTGCAGGCTCGTTGAAGAGAAGGATGGTCTCAATGCCTGTGAGGTGACGGTTTACGTCGGCAAGGTTACGCTCATACTCGAAGTCGATTACAGTACGTACACCACGAAGAATGTGTGAACATCCAAGTTCGTTGGCAATATCTGTGGTAAGACAGGTATAGGTGATGACCGAAATACGAGGTTCCTCTGCATAGAATTCTGAGATCATTCGTACACGCTCATCAACGGTGAACATACCATTGTTGCGCTTCTGTCCATTATAACCTACAGCGATGACAACCTCTTCAGAGAACTCAAGTGCACGACGTACAACTGACTCGTGTCCTTTAGTAAATGGATCAAAAGATCCAGGAAAAATTATTTTCATATTTGTAATGGGAGAGACTTATGCCTCATCCATCTCAATGACCAGATTATTAATAATGAATTCCTGTCGTTCCATGGTGTTCTTGCCCATGTAATATTCCAGCATCTCGTGTACAGCATCTTCCTTGCGGAGCATCACTGTATCAAGCCTCATGTCTTTGCCGATGAAATGCTTGAACTCGTCAGGAGAAATCTCGCCAAGACCTTTGAAGCGAGTGATTTCTGCAGTAGATCCACATTCTGAGATTGCAGAAACACGTTCTTCTTCGGTGTAGCAATAACGAGTAATCTTCTTGTTTCTTACACGGAATAGAGGTGTCTGTAGAATGTATACATGGCCTGTGCGGACAAGTTCAGGGAAGAACTGTAGGAAGAAAGTCATAAGCAACAGACGGATGTGCATACCATCTACGTCGGCATCAGTGGCGATAATTACTTTGTTATATCGCAGTCCATCCAGACCGTCTTCGATATTCAATGCAGCCTGTAGAAGATTGAATTCTTCGTTCTCATAGCAGACCTTCTTGGTCATACCAAAACAATTGAGAGGTTTGCCTCGTAATGAAAATACGGCTTGAGTCTCTACATTGCGGCTCTTTGTGATTGAACCTGATGCAGAATCACCCTCCGTGATGAAGATGCAGGAATCCTCCTGCTTGTCGCCACGAGTGTCGTTGTAGTGAACGTGGCAGTCACGAAGTTTGCGATTATGTAAATTGACTTTCTTTGCACGTTCTTTGGCCTGCTTTGAAAGACCTGCAAGTTCCTTACGTTCCTTTTCGCTGGATTGGATCTTCTGCATCATGATCTCTGCTGTATCAGCTTCGCGATGCAGATAGTTATCAAGTTCTCGTTTCAAAAAGTCTCCGACAAACTTCTGAATGGTTACATCTTCAGGGTTTGGACTCATACGGGTAGAACCAAGCTTGGTCTTTGTCTGAGCCTCAAATACAGGTTCCTGTACTTTGATGGCAATGGCAGCAACCATGCCGTTACGGATGTCACTATATTCGAAATTCTTTTGAGCAAAGAATTCTTTGATCACTTTGGCCGAAGCCTCCTTGAAAGCTGCAAGGTGAGTACCTCCTAAGCTCGTGTACTGACCGTTGACAAAGGAATAATACTGCTCTCCGTAAGAATTGCCATGAGTGATGACAACCTCGATGTCTTGTCCTAATAAGTGGATCGGTTCATAGAGTGGCTGAGCTTCCATACGGGCATTGAGAAGGTCTGCAAGACCGTTCTTACTGATGAATCGTTTGCCATTAAGAGTCAGCGTGAGTCCGATGTTTAGGTAGCTGTAATTATTAAGCAGTGTCTCTACAAATTCCATACGGAACTTGTAGTTCTCAAAAATAGTATTGTCAGGAACGAATTCTACATAGGTTCCGTTCTGCTCATCAGTTGGAAGGATATCTGTTTCTGCAAGTTTCTTTGCTGCACAGTATGTGATCTCCTTCATTTCTCCATTACGGCATGCACGTACAAAGAAGTGGGTAGAAAGAGCATTGACAGCTTTTAGACCTACACCGTTCAGACCTACACTCTTCTTGAATACAGAGTTGTCGTATTTGCCGCCGGTGTTGATCTCACTGACGCAAGCATCCAGTTTGCCTAATGGAATGCCACGACCATAGTCGCGTACTGAACAATGTCCATCTTCTGAGATTTTGACATCAATACGCTTACCGAATCCCATTGCATATTCGTCGATAGAGTTATCGATCACTTCCTTGAGAAGAATATATATACCGTCGTCAGCATGAGATCCGTCGCCTTGCTTTCCAATATACATGCCAGGGCGTCGACGGATGTGTTCAGTCCATTCGAGGTGTTGTATCTTGTCATCTCCATAGTCGGCAATGGCTTGTGCTTGTGCCATCTGCTCGTCCAAGGTATCTTGTGTTTCTGCCATTGGTTTCTTATTTAAATAGGTGTGCAAATATAATTATTTTTGTCGAAACGACCAAAAACTTTGAATAAAAACCAATTTTTTTATTTGTTTATAACCAAAACAGACCACTCACCGCAGTGAATAATCTGTTTTTCTATATGCAAAAGAGCATAAGAAAATTTTCTTATGCTCTTTTGAGGTTTATTTGTTTATGATTAGGAGTTGCTTGAGAGCTCTGATTCTACTGAATCATATTTGCGCTTAAAGTCTGCATCTGTAGAGAGCAGGTCCTCTACGTTCTTTAATGCATGCAGTACTGTTGCATGATCTCTGCCACCAACTACCATGCCGATGCGACTAACAGACTGTGTAGTAAACTTCTTGCAGAGATGCATTGCTGCCTGACGAGCCAAAACAATCTCACGCTTGCGACTCTTTGAGTTGATACTCTTCATGTCGACACCGAATGTGCCAATGACAAGGTTGAGAATATTCTCGCAGGTAATTACCTTCGCCTCAATCTTAATGATCATGCGCATGACGCGGGATGCGAGCTCTTGATCGATTGGACGATTGAATGCAATAGAGTGGGCGAGAAGTGAATTGATAATGCCCTCAAGGTCACGGACGTTGTCTGTTGCATTGCGAGCAATGAAGTCAATAACCTCCTCAGAGATTGATAATCCTTCTTTCTCACACTTTCCACGAAGAATATCCTTTCTTAATTCGTAATCAGGATGATCTATTTCTCCAATGAAACCCCACTTAAAGCGTGTGAGAAGACGTGGAACAAGTTCCTCCAATTCTACAGGAGGACGGTCACAGGTCATAATGAGCTGCTTGCCGCTCTGGTGCAAGTAATTGAAGATATGGAAGAATGTATTCTGTGTAGCGACCTTATTCTTGCCAGCAAACTCCTGGATATCATCAACGACAAGTACATCGATGGTCTGATAGAAGTTGATAAAGTCTGGAACCACATTGCGACGAGATGCATCTGCGTACTGTGTCATGAACTGATGTGCAGTTACATACAAAATACGTTTTTTAGGATCGTTCTCCTGAATCTTGAGTGCAATAGCCTGAGCAAGATGAGTCTTGCCTACACCGCTGGCGCCAAAGATAAAGAATGGGTTAAATGCATTGTGTCCTGGCATCTTGCTGACGGTCTTGCCTGCACTATATGCCAATTCATTTGATTTGCCTGAGAAAAAGCTTTCAAAGGTGCAATTAGGGTTCAGATGAGTATCAAATTCCTGCTCTTGATGAACATCATTTCTATTGATGCCATTGAGCGCGATGGTATGATCGTCATCTTCGATCTCTCCTTGCTTTGGCTTTACAACAGCTACTTTATATCCTAAACGTACCTGAGGTCCATATACGCGCTGGAGAGTTTTCTTCAGAAGGTCAAAATACTGGTCTTCGAGGTGCTCATACACAAAATGAGACGGGATGAGCAAAGTAAGTTTGCCATCCTCATAGCTGAATGCACGACATGAAGCGAAGAAAGCCTGATAAGCTTCTTCGTTCTGAAGGTTATCCCTTATAATGTCGAGACATTGGTCCCATTGAGTTTCAAATTGAGCCATATTATATATTAATGAAATATAAACAAAGTAGAATATACATTCAACGTTGTAAATAGTACGCAACTTTAGGTTTGCGGCTGCAAAGTTACGATAAATTTTTTTATTCTGCAAGTGGTAAAAATGTTGAGAAAAATTTGCATTTCTCTAAGTCGCTGATTTTCTGCTTTTTTTATGTTTTGAAAATGGGATTATGAAAATATTCTCTTCAAATTATCTAAAGCGCTGATAATGAGTATATGTATGACTAAGTATTGCGATATTTAAAAATAAGTTATCAACAATCTTTTACCATTGTTATTCGAGACGTTTGTCCTTGAAAAATGGGTATTTAGATTGTTGATAACTATTATTTGCTATAAAAAAATAATTCTAAATTAAATTAGTCGGTCCGAAGCCAAATGGAAGTAAATCTTTTATGCTTTTGAAGACATAAGTGCCGTTCGAATTTGTTGGTAAAAGAATTTCGATCGGTCCGTTTGATCGGCATTCGGTTTCATAAATGACCTGACGACAAGCCCCGCAAGGTGCAGCTATGTCTGGCGAGTAATTCCCTTGATCATCACATGCAACTACGGCTAGTTTATGAACTTTTGCATCTGGATACTTTGCTAAAGCGTAAAATATCGTGGTTCTTTCGGCACAGATTCCACTAGGATATGCGGCATTTTCCTGATTTGATCCACTAATGATTTCTCCATTATCTAATAGACATGCTGCACCTACATGAAAGTGAGAATAGGGAGCATAAGCGCCCTTCGTGGCCTGTTTTGCTGCTTCAATTACTTTTTTTTGACTATTTGTTAGTTCTATATCGTCAAAAATACTTATCTTTGCAGCGATTTCAATTGTTTTCATGACTTTGTCGGTAAATAATGAGGTTGTTTGATAGAGAATGTCTCTATTTTAGATTAAAACACTGCAAATATATGTTCTATAATAATATTAAACAAGTTTTGACTCCTAAAAACATAAAAAATACTCAGTTTTTTTTTATTTTACTCTTTTCCTGTGTCTTTTCTATACTTCCTGCAGTTGCTGCAAAAAAGGCAAAGTGTCCTCCACTTGGTCCTCGTATGACTGTACAGGAATATTGTAATAAGTATGGAGAGGAAGCTAGAAATCAAATGAAGAAATACGGTATTCCTGCTTCAATAACATTGGCACAGGGTATCATAGAATCTGGTTATGGTTCGAGCTATCTTGCTATTGAGGCTAATAATCATTTTGGAATCAAAGCTTATAGTCGTGGTTGGACTGGACCTGTGGTAAGATGTGATGATGATGCCAAAGATGAGCCTTTCTGCAAATTCAAGTCTGTAGAAGAGGGGTATGAGTATCATAGTACATTTTTACGTAACAATACGCGATATAATTCATTGTTCGCACTCGACATCCGTGATTATGAGAGTTGGGCTCATGGATTGAAGAGATGTGGTTATGCAACTAATCCTAAGTATGGCTATATGCTGATTGAGATGATTGAGAATAATCATCTGGATGCATATGATGTAAAGAAAATCAAAACAAAAAATGAGGTACACCAGCTATATGTAACAAAAAAGAAAGGAGGCCTTAAATACATCCGTTGTTTAAAAGATGACGATTTGTCTGTGATTGCAAAAGAATATGGCATTTCTAAACGAAAACTACGCAGTTGGAATGATCTTACAAAGCAATCGGTATTAAAAGAAGGTGACATCATTTATCTTCAGAAAAAAAACAAAAAGGCAGATAAGGGACATGACTACCATGTCGTACGAGGTGGAGAGTCGTTATGGAGTATTTCTCAGGTTTACGGAGTACGAGTTATGTCCTTAATGAAGCGAAATGATCTTGTTTCTGCGACAGTACATGCAGGTCAAGTGCTCAAATTGCGTTAAAAATTTACAATAAATAGTCTTTCTTATTAATAATTGAGACGTTCTCTTGTTCGTTTTAAAATAATTTATTAAATTTGCACCCGTATTAATAAGTTGGAATTATTATTATTTCATGAACGCTTATTAATCGTTTTGTGATTGTAAACACAATAATCAATACACTTAAATTTTCCTTAAAATGGTTACTTGCAAACCTTATGTTATCGGCATTGACTGTGGTGGAACAAACACCGTAATGGGTATTGCCGACACTCGTGGCCGTGTAGTTGCTACGACTTCCATCAAAACACAGAATTATCCTGACTTCAATGATTTCATTGATGCCATTGCTGCAGCACTTCGCGAGGTAATGGAGCAGGTTGGTGGTTCTCAGATGATCACCGGTATCGGTATCGGTGCTCCTAATGCCAATTATTATACTGGTAATATTGAGTTCGCGCCAAACCTCCCTTGGAAGGGCGTCCTCCCATTGGCAGAGAGCCTTTATGAGCGTCTCGGTATTCCTGTTGCTGTTACTAATGATGCTAATGCTGCTGCTATCGGTGAGATGACCTATGGCGCTGCAAAGGGTATGCGTGACTTTATCGAGATTACTCTTGGTACTGGTGTTGGTTCTGGTATCGTTATCAATGGCGAGCTCGTTTATGGTCATGACGGTTTTGCTGGTGAGCTCGGTCACGTACGTGTTCGCCATCAGGGTAATCGTCTTTGCGGTTGCGGTCATACTGATCACCTTGAGTGCTATTGCTCTGCTACAGGTGTAGCTCGTTCTGCTCGTGAATTCCTCCAGACTCGTACAGAAGACTCTCTCCTTCGTGCAATTGATCCAGAGAAGATTACTTCAAAGGACGTATTTGATGCAGCTCAGAAGGGTGATGCTCTTGCAAAGGAGATCTTCGAGTTCACAGGTAAGATCATGGGTGAGGCATTTGCTGATTTCGTAAGCTTCTCTGCTCCTGAGGCTATCATCCTCTTCGGTGGTCTTGCTCAGGCAGGTGACCTTTTGATGAAGCCTATCGTAGATGCTATGGAGAATAGCCTCCTTGCTATCTGGAAGGGTAAGATCAAGGTACTGCCTTCTGGCCTTAAGTCAGCTGATGCTGCTGTACTCGGTGCTGCAGCTCTTGGCTGGAAAGCAAAAGAATAAAAACTGATAATGATAGAAGTTCTGGGCGCTCGCGTCCATAATCTGAAGAATATCGATGTGACCATTCCTGGTCATTCGTTAACTGTCATCACCGGACTCTCAGGTTCGGGTAAATCATCGCTGGCCTTCGACACTATTTATGCCGAAGGTCAGCGGCGCTATATCGAGACGTTCTCTAGTTATGCCCGTAATTTCTTAGGTAATCTGGAACGTCCTGATGTCGACAAGATCAGTGGATTAAGCCCAGTAATCAGTATCGAACAAAAAACTACCAACCATAATCCCCGTTCAACTGTCGGTACAACCACAGAGATATATGACTTCCTTCGTCTGCTGTATGCACGAACCGGTGAGGCATATTCTTATTTGAGCGGTGAAAAGATGGTTAGATTTAGCGAAGATCAGATCATAGACTTGATATTGAAGGACTATGATGGTCAACGCGTATACCTTTTGTCTCCATTGGTCCGTAATCGTAAGGGCCATTATAGAGATTTATTTGAAAACCTTCGAAAGAAAGGTTATCTCAATGTGCGAATTGATGGAGAGATGAGAGAGATTCTCCATGGATTGCAGCTGGATAGATATAAGAATCATAGCATAGAGCTCGTAGTAGATAAGATGCGAGTAGAAGCTATCGATGAACATCGTTTGCGTGAAAGTGTTCGCTTGGCTATGAGAATGGGAGAGGGAATGATGATGATCCTCTCGGCAGATTTGCCTGATGCTATCCGTTATTATAGTCGCACATTGATGGATCCTGTGACAGGAATCTCATATAAAGATCCTGCACCACATGATTTTTCTTTCAACAGTCCAATGGGTGCTTGTCCACATTGCCATGGATTAGGTACAGTCACCATGGTAGATCGTGACAAGATTATTCCAAATCCATCGCTGAGCATTGCTGATGGTGGAATTGTGCCATTGGGTAAACAGAAGAAATCTATGATCTTCTGGCAGATTGAGGCTTTGCTTCAGACTTATGATGCAGAACTATCAACTCCTATCAAGGATCTGTCGGAGGAAGCATTAGAAGCTGTATTGTCTGGAACTGGTCAATGCTATCATGTCAATGAAGATAGTGTGGGTAGTGTCGGCTATTCTATGATGACAATGCCATATGAAGGTCTTGTAAAATATCTTCAAGATGCAGCAGGAGATGAGGCTTCTGCTAAAGAGCGTCGTTGGGCAGAGTCTTTTAGTTCGACACGTCCATGTCCGGAGTGTAACGGACAAAGATTAAATAAGGAAGCTCTTCATTATTTCCTTGACGGGAAAAATATTGCTGATGTAAGTGCAATGACACTTACAGACTTGGCTGTGTGGATTAATCAACTCCCTACGAAACTGTCAGAGCGACAGTTGCAAGTAGCAGGTGAGATTTTGAAAGAAATAGGTACACGTATTAGTTTCCTTCTTGGGGTAGGTCTTGGTTATCTCTCTCTTGATCGTGCTACAATGACTCTTTCTGGAGGTGAAAGCCAGCGTATTCGTTTGGCGACACAGATTGGAACACAATTAGTCAATGTACTATATATTCTTGACGAACCTTCAATTGGCTTGCATCAGCGTGATAATCAGTTGCTCATCAACTCCTTGAAAGAGCTACGTGACATCGGCAATACAATCATTGTCGTTGAGCATGACAAGGATATGATGCTCAAGTCTGATTATGTTGTTGATATTGGCCCTGAGGCTGGACGAAAAGGTGGAAATGTTGTGTTCCAAGGTTCTCCGGAAGAGATGTTGTCTCAACATACGGTGACAAGTGATTATCTGAACGGTGCAAGAAAGATTGAAGTGCCAAAGACTAGAAGACCTGGTAATGGAAAGCATTTGATCGTATCCGGAGCTACAGGTCATAATCTAAAAGGTGTTACTCTTGATCTGCCTTTAGGGTGTTTGGTAGGAATCACAGGTGTGTCTGGATCTGGCAAGTCTTCATTGATCAATGGAACCTTGCAACCTATTCTGAGTCAACATTTCTATCGTTCTTTGCAACAGCCATTACCATATGAGAGCATAGAGGGGCTTGAGCTGATTGATAAAGTTGTAACTGTTGATCAGAGTCCTTTGGGTAGAACTCCACGTTCAAATCCTGCCACTTATACTGGCGTTTTTCAGGATATTCGAAATCTGTTCGTTCAGTTGCCTGAGGCTCAGATGAGAGGTTATAAGCCAGGTAGATTCTCCTTTAATGTAGGTGGTGGCCGATGTGAGGTATGTTCCGGCAATGGATATAAGAATATTGAAATGAATTTCTTGCCAGATGTCATGGTTCAGTGTGAGGCATGTCACGGTAAGCGATATAATCGAGAGACACTTGAGGTCCGTTTCAAAGGAAAGTCTATTGCCGATGTGCTAAACATGACGATCAATCAAGCAGTAGAGTTCTTTGAGAATGTACCGACTATTCTTTATAAGATCAGTGTCCTACAGGAAGTAGGCTTGGGTTATATTAAACTTGGGCAGCCATCAACTACATTGTCAGGAGGAGAGAGCCAGCGAGTAAAGTTGGCAACAGAACTCGCAAAGAAACAGACAGGCAAGACTTTATATATTCTTGATGAGCCTACTACAGGTCTCCATTTTGAAGATATCCGTGTTCTGATGAATTGTATCAATCGATTGGTCGATAAAGGCAATACGGTTGTAATCATCGAGCATAACCTGGATGTGATAAAGTGTTGTGATTATTTGATTGATATGGGTCCGGATGGCGGTGCTGCTGGTGGCTATATTGTTGCTCAAGGCACTCCAGAGGAAATCTGTGGACTTTCCAGGTCAAAGAAAAAAGCAGCAGATACTTGGACAACAAAATTCTTGAAGGAAGAACTACAATGATAGACTTTTCCTGATCAGGAGTTCGCTAATATGAAATTGTAATTAGTAATTAGTAATTAGTAATTCTATAATTTATATGGATCAGCGTTACATGATGCGTGGTGTAAGTGCCAGCAAGGAAGATGTGCATAATGCCATCAAGAATATAGATAAAGGCCTTTATCCTCAGGCTTTTTGCAAGATCATCCCAGATATCTTAGGTGGTGATCCGGAATACTGCAACATTATGCATGCAGATGGTGCAGGAACAAAGACTTCTCTTGCATACATGTATTGGAAAGAGACTGGCGATGTCTCTGTTTGGAAAGGTATCGCCCAGGATTCTCTCATTATGAATATTGATGACCTTATCTGTGTAGGTGCTGTAGATAATATTCTCGTTAGTAGCACAATCGGTCGAAATAAAATGCTGATTCCAGGAGAAGTCATTAGTGCTGTAATCAATGGCAATGATGAACTCATGCAGGAACTTCGCGAAATGGGTATCGGTGTTTATGGTACAGGTGGTGAGACTGCAGACGTAGGCGATCTTGCTCGTACGATTATTGTTGATAGCACTGTAACCTGTCGTATGAAGCGTAGTGATGTCATCAATAATGCCAATATTCAGGCTGGTGATGTAATTGTTGGTCTTGCTAGCTATGGTCAGGCTACCTATGAGAAGGAGTATAACGGAGGCATGGGCTCAAACGGTCTTACTTCTGCTCGTCATGATGTTTTCGCTAAGTACTTGGCTGAGAAGTATCCAGAGTCTTATGATCATGCAGTACCAGAGGATCTCGTTTATAGCGGCGGTTTGAAGTTGACAGATGTAGTAGAGGGTTCTCCTCTCGATGCTGGTAAGTTGGTTTTGAGTCCAACTCGTACTTATGCTCCTGTTGTAAAGAAGATGCTTGATGCAATGCGTCATAGCATTCATGGCATGGTTCACTGTTCTGGCGGTGCTCAGACTAAGGTACTTCACTTCATTAAGAACCTTCATGTGATTAAGGACAACCTCTTCCCAATCCCACCACTCTTCCGTACTATCCACGAGCAGTCAGGAACAGATTGGTCAGAAATGTATAAGGTATTCAATATGGGCCATCGACTTGAAGTATATCTCCCGGCAGAAAAGGCTCAGGAAGTCATTGATATTGCTAAGAGCTTCAATATTGATGCGCAGATTATCGGTAGAGTTGAGGATCGTCCGGAAGGCGCTAAGGTTACTCTTCATACCGAGAATGGTGTATTTGAGTACGAATAAAAACAAAAAAGGGGCGTCATCACGACGACCCTTTTGCATTAACCTTAAAATCTAATACCATGAAAAACACGATGCAAAGATAGCGTGTTCGTGTTTTATGAGCAAATCTTATTTGTTTTTTTTACAGAAATTACATTAATCAGCACTTATAAACTGAATTTTGTAAACGCTAACTTGCAATTGAAAGTCGTATAATAAGTAACAAATAGTGTGTTTGAGCCCTTGCGCAAGCAATTGCACAGTGGCAAATAATCCACAAATTGATAAGAATAATGGCAAAAGTATTAATTAAGACAAGCCTTGGTGATATTACTGTTCGTCTCTATGACGAAACACCATTGCATCGTGATAACTTTTTGAAACTTGCATCTGAAGGATATTATGATGGAACCCTATTTCACCGTGTAATCAAGAATTTTATGGTACAAGGTGGTGATCCTGATAGTAAAGGTGCTTCTGCTGGTGCTCATCTTGGTTCAGGTGGTCCAGATTATACTATTCCTGCAGAGTTTAATCTCAATTTGATTCATAAGAAAGGTGCTTTAGCAGCAGCTCGTCAGGGAGATGAAGTTAATCCAGAGAAACGATCAAGTGGATCTCAGTTTTATATCGTTACTGGTGAAGTGTATAGCGCTGGTAAGTTGACACAGATGGAGAAGCAGATGGAGCAACAGCAGCTTCAGGGTATTTTTAATCAATTAGTAGTGGAGAACCGCAGTAAGATTCTCGATCTGCGTAAGAATCGTGACAATGCTGGATTGATGGCATTGCAGGAAGATCTCCAGAAACAAACAATGGCAAAAGCTAAAGAATTAGGAGCTCCTAAGTATTCTGCAGAACAGAGAGAGATTTATACTTCTATCGGTGGTACACCATTCCTTGATCAGAACTATACAGTTTTTGGTGAGGTTGTAGAAGGCCTTGAGGTTGTAGATAAAATCCAGAATGTTAAGACACAACCTGGAGATCGTCCGATGGAGGATGTAAGCATGACAATCTCTGTTTTAGATTAAAAACTTCAATCCTTTAAAAAGATTGATGATTAAAAATTGACGTTTCGTTGAACTTATTTGTAAGGGTATAGCTTTTGTTTTACCTTTGCAACGGATTTAATGAGACAGTGTTCAAGAAATGTAAGGGGCGTTGCTTGGAAGTTAGCTGTCTTATTAAATCCTTTTTTTTGTTTCTATATATCACTGTGGAATCACAGACATCCAGATTAAAGGAAATACTTCGTAAGCATGTCGGTAATGAAGATGTATTCTACATTGCCGCGTGGTTTCTTGTTTTTATCAGGCCCCTTTCACATTGTTATTATGAGTATTCCATCGGATTAGTAGATTCGATGGACTGGAGCCAGATTCTTGCAGATTGGAGCGGAGACTTGATGTTTCTGATCTTGTTTTTCTGGAGCAAGTACTTCCTGGAACCAAAATATTTTTTCAAGCAGAAGATCAAGTCGTATATCTTTTTTGCTTTTTTGTCTGCCTTTGTTGTCATGGCGATCTATAGCATTGTCTCGGCAGATTACATGATTTCACAAGGTTTGGAGGTTCGAGGTCAGTTCTTGTCGTTATTTACAATGGCATTATTGATGCTTGGAACGTGTTTGTGTTTCAGTATTGTTTTCCGATCAAGGCATGAAAAACGCTTGGAGAAAGACACTGAGGCTGAGAAGATTAAGACTGAGCTGGATTATCTGAAGTATCAGATTAATCCGCATTTTTTCATGAATACTCTAAATAACATTCATGCTTTGGTTGATATTGATGGTCAATTGGCAAAAGATGCAATTATAGAGTTGTCGCGAATGATGCGATACATGCTTTATGAAACAAGTTCGACAACGGTACCATTATATAAAGAATTAGAGTTCCATCGTCATTTTGTACAGTTAATGCGACTTCGATGTGATGAATCCGTGAAGATTACTTATGAAGATCCAGATAAGAATGCTAGTTATCTGAATACACAGGTTCCTCCATTAATTGGTATCGTTTTTATAGAAAATGCTTTTAAGTATGGCATTTCGCATCGTCACCCATCCTATATTAGTGTAAATTATTCTGAAGCTCCGGGTTATTTGATACACTTTCATTGTCAGAATAGTAACTATAGTCAGGAAGTAATTCAGAAGAAAGGATGCGGTTTAGGAATTGCTAATGTCCGAAAACGTCTCGATCTTATTTATTCTGACAGATATAAGCTTGAAATTGTGTCGAATGATAAAGATTATATCGTCGATTTATATGTACCTTTATATTAATTGCTTTTATGATTCGTTGTATTGCTATTGATGATGAGCCATTATCATTGGCTCAGATTTCAAATTATATTGCAAAGATTCCTTATCTTGAACTAGTAGGAAAGTGTCGTGATGCACTTGAGGCTATTAAGATCATCAATGAAGAACAGGTCGATCTGATGTTTGTTGATATTAATATGCCAGATCTAAATGGTCTGGATTTCGTTCGTTCATTAACAAAGGGACCGAAGGTTATCTTTACTACAGCTTATTCTGAATATGCTATAGAAGGTTATAAGGTAGAGGCGATAGATTATCTGCTTAAACCATTTGGGTTCCAGGATTTTTTGGGCGCTGTCGATCGTGCACATAGGTTGATTGAAGGAAAGTCTGAAGACAACAAGGTTCAAGTGACAGAAGTTCAGAATGAATCGCTTTTTGTTAAGAATGACTATCGTATTAACCGAATAGCATTCGCTGATATTAAATATGTGGAAAGTATGGGAGAGTATCTTCGTATTTTCTTAGAAGGTCAGGCTAAGCCTTTGATGCCATTGATGAGCATGAAACGAATGGAAGAGATTTTGCCAGATAAATCGTTTATGCGTGTTCATAGATCTTATATCGTTAATATGAATAAGATACAGGAGATCAGTAGAATGCGAATTATCTTTGATGATGTCTATATCCCTGTAGGAGATAATTATAAGCAGAAATTTATGGAATATATTAATGAGCGCTCAATATAAAAAAGAGCGCTCATTTTTTTATTCAATTTTGAAACGATTAAATGACCAAAGATAGATTTGACGGATAAGTAAGAAACTGATCCAGCCTACAAACAGACCGCCTAGTATGTCTCCGAAGTAGTGTACACCAAGATAAATGCGGCTATAGCAATTCAGTATTGCCCATATGATCAGAATCCATCTGAAAGATTGGCCCCATTGATTGTGGATCTTTCCCCCTATGTGTTTCAGCTGTGTCCAGAGTAACCAACCAAGCCAAAGAGCAATTGAAATACTGTTTGACGCATGGCTTGAAACAAAACCATATTGACTGCCACGATAATCGTTGACATAATGCAGGCTATCCATTAAGCCGGGTTCATGGCTTGGTCGTAGACGACATACTAAAGGTTTGATTAATCCACTTGCAATTTGATCTGATAATAGGATTAGCAAAACTGTACAGAAAACGCAAATAGAAAGATGATGCCAGAATGCGATATCCTTACATTTTCGACATCGATCAACCATGAACCATAGCAGAAGCACGTATAGTGGAATCCAGGTAAACTTACCGGAGTAAATATACCAGAATTGATCCCAAAATATGCCGGCATCTCCATTCATCCATAGTATGAGCTGGTGATCCCATTTATTTAGAGTATCGATCATCTTTCTAATTATTTATCAACCACCCAGTTCCTATTGTATACTTCGAATGGTTTTGAAGGATCATAATACATATCCTCTTCCAAAGGAATCTCAATTTCATAGGTCTGGGTTTGACCTTTCCTAAATGTGATTTTGCTGTCGCGTATCCATGGATTAAACTCTCTAATATTATAATAGGAGGTATTATGCTGTTTAGCAAAATCTACTAAGTCTGAAATTGAATTCCCCACTTTAATTGAGCGTGTACGTATAGGACGATAGAGCTGATCGCTATATAATACGAATCCATATCTGTATGGATCACGCATCAATTCTTTATATGCCATAATTCTGAACATATAACGAGAAGTCTCTTCAACGAGAAAGAGATCCAATGCACGAGTTTCCTGCTGTTTGGTAAGTTTGCTAGAAATACCACCTTGTCCTGCATTATAAGATGCTGCAACATTCATCCAGTCACCAAACTTCTTATATGCATCTTTGAGATATTTGCACGCTGCGCGTGTAGCTTTGACAGTATTGTATCTTTCATCGATCTCTTCTGTAATTGTCAGTCCATATTGACGTCCAGTAGCTGGCATGAATTGCCAAAGGCCAGCAGCTCCTGCAGGACTTTTAGCTCTTGTATTAAGATTGGATTCAATACAGCAAAGATAGATGAAATCCGTTGGAACACCTTCTTCTTTTAGGATCGGTTCGATGATTGGAAGAAGGCGATTCGCTTTCTTGATTGTTAGAATCGTACTATTATGTGTATAGCAGATATTTGTCAATTCACGTTCAAAACGTTCGTGTAAATCATATCGGCTGAGATCAATTTTCTGATCGAAGATAGTCTGGACGTTTTCAAATCTTGGAGTAGCCGAGAAACTCTGCATGATTGGCAATTCAGGTTTCACTTGTTCGCTTTTAGACGAACTCATAAAGAGGATTGCTGATGCAGACAATATTGACGAGCAAAGTATAGTTGATATGAATGTTATGGCTTTCATTTATAATGTTTTATTATTTGTTGTAAGATGATTTGTCTCTTGTCCGGATGACATTGATAGAACCTTTCTTATTATATTTTAATCCTTCTGTTCCTTCTGCCTTAATCAAGTAGTAATAAGCTCCTGTAGGCACCGTATTACCACCGGCTCGGCCATCCCATCCTTCTTCAGGATTAGTCGAATGGAAGAGTTCTTGTCCCCATCTGTTGTGGATCCAGATTTCATAATTGACTAGCGATTTGTACCTGACACGGAATGTGCTATTCTTGCTGTCCGAATTATCAGGAGTAATCAGATTTGGTACTTCAAGTAGAGATTCTGTTATCTGTATCTGGTAGGGTTCAGCAGTGGTGTAACTCAGTGTTGAACCAGAATCATTGTCTGCTGAGCTAGATTCAGTCGGGAAATCCGCAACGAATCGAACAAAATAGGAACCGGCTTCATTGAATTCGTAGTTGAATTCAGACGTCATTCCATTGTTGTCAAGTGTGCGGAACTGATCGATGAGATTCTCAAAACGGTTGTCTTCAGCAAGCTCCCAACCGCAATATGATGGTTGGCGGTCAAACTCAGCATGAAAAGTAATGGCAAATGGACCAGGACCGACGAAAGAATGACCACTGACTTTAATGGATTCTGCTCGGTTTTCAATATATTCTGCAGCGTCAGTAAAGGCTGTATCTACCAATACAAAATGATTGGCATCTTCTTGATTCTGAGCATAAGAGTTGCTCGCTATCGATGAAATACCGATAACAAATAGGAGAGAAGTTATAACTGACGGAACTTGAATGTTATACATGTATTTAAAACTTATCGGTGACACGTGCAAATGCAGGTGCATCAAACGAACAGAAGTCTTTGTCTTGATATTTATATTGGCCTACAATACCAATCATGGCAGCATTGTCGGTCGTGAATTTAAATGGAGGAAGGAATACTTTCCATCCATATTTCTTGCCTAGTTCTGTAAGACCATCACGGACACCGCTGTTTGCGCTTACACCACCACTGACTGCCACGGTTTTAATTCCTGTTTCTTTTACCGCTTTCTTGAGTTTATCCATAAGGATGTCAACAATAGTCTTCTGCAAAGAAGCACATAGATCTGCCTTGTTATCTTCGATGAAATTAGGATTCTCCTTCATCTCGTCGCGTAATGTATAAAGGAAAGAGGTCTTAAGTCCTGAGAAAGAATAGTTCAGACCTGGAATGTGAGGCTTTGCGAATTGGAAGCGTTTAGGATCTCCTTCATTGGCAAAACGATTAATGACAGGACCTCCAGGATATCCCATTCCCATAACTTTCGCACATTTGTCAAAAGCTTCGCCTGCAGCATCATCAATTGTCTGTCCAATAACTTCCATCTCCTTATATGAATTCACCTTTATAATCTGTGAATTGCCACCAGAAACTAAAAGGCAGAGGAATGGAAACTCTGGTGAACGGTCAATAATTTCTCCCTTGTCGTCAAGCTCTTTGACAAAGTGTGCCATAACATGACCCTGCAAGTGATTCACTTCGATCATAGGAATATGCAAAGCTGAAGCGAGACCCTTAGCAAAACTTAGTCCTACTAAGAGCGATCCCATCAAACCAGGGCCACGTGTAAATGCTATAGCGGTCAGATCTTCAGGTTTTAATCCGGCACGACGAATAGCCTCACTGACAACAGGAACTATATTCTGCTGATGAGCACGGCTGGCTAACTCTGGTACGACACCTCCATATGATTCGTGAACGGCTTGACTGGCAATGACATTGCTTAAGAGTACGCCATCTTTAAGTACTGCAGCGGATGTGTCGTCGCAAGAAGACTCAATTCCTAATATTATTGTCGACATATGATTCGAAAATTATAAATTTCCTTTTTGAACTTTTTTTGAGGGTTCTGCAAAGTGTAGGACCCCTTTCGGATTTTCTTTGTAGGTCTTGCCATGTGCGAAGCCTCTTTAGAATTTCTTTTGAGGGTTCTGCAAGTTGTTAAGACCTATTTTGTATTTCTTTTGTAGGTCTTGTTGGGGTGCAAAACCTCTTAAGAAAACTAATAATAGGTTCTGACGATGAATAAAACCTCTTTAGAATTCTATTCTGCGAATTTACATTCAAAATCCAATGCTAAAACATTAAGTTGTTTTCGCATAATGCGTACGCATATACGTACGAAACGGCGGCAAAGATATATAAAAAAAACTAAATAAACAAGCATTTTCTGAAAAAATCAAATCGGACAAAACAAAAAGTATATTTTGTTTGGATATGTCTGGATTTAATTGTATCTTTGCCACCAAATATGTGCATATATGAAGATGTCTAATAAAATAATCGCATTTTTGTTCGTCTGCCTTATGGCAGGAATGAACATTCTTTCAGCAGCAAACCGCGAGCATGTCGTCCGTCCTGGAGATACGCTTTATAGCCTTGCTAAATTATATGGAGTCACTGTCGAGGCTATTCAGGCAGCTAATCCAAGCATAGAAGGTACGAATATCCCTACTGGTATGACTCTAGTGATTCCTGTGGCTGCAAAAGAGAACTCTACAACAGAAAACAAGACCAAATCTGCCCTTTCATTTGCTAATTCTGGAAGTAAGAAGGAGACACCTGCTGTGCAACCTTCTCAGCCTAAGACTACAATTGTCACTCCTGATAAAAAGCCAATTAGTAATGCTGCTCCTGTGGTAGAGTTTGCCAATAAACCAACTTTGCCAACTTATAATGTGCTTGGTAATGGACATTGGACAGATGGTACTCTTTCGGTTGCGGTGATACTCCCATTCCATCTGAATGCAAAGAATGCTGATGACCAAAAGATTCAGATGCGCTCTGTTGAACTTTATCAAGGCGTTCTTCTTGCTGTAGATGAAATCCAGCAATTAGGACGTAGAGTGTCTGTGATGGCATTTGATATCTCTACTCAACCAATCCAGAAGATCCTGTCAGACCAGAATCTCCTGACGGCAGATTTTATTATTGCACCAATGGAGGAAAATGATCTTAAGCAGGTTGCAGATTGGGGTGAAGAACATGGTACGCCTGTGGTTAGTCCTTCAATCTTCAATGCGAGTTTGGTCGATAAGTATGAGCATCTCTTCCAGATCAATACTCAGAAATCAATGCTCTATCCTCAATTGACTGAGGATTTACTGTCACGTTTCAAGAATTATACTTTCGTTTTCTTGACAGATAGTATCAGTGGCCATAAGGTAGATCCATATCCAGCACTTTTGAAGAAAGAACTTCTTTCAAAAGGTGTAAAATGTAAGGATCTTTCTTATTATCGACCAGAGAGATTGATGGCTTGTGATTCTATTTTAGGAATCATGGAGGATAATATCCTTTTTGTTCCTGTTACTCCTCAGCAGGAATCCATGCGTCGTATGTTCAGTGGCCTGCAACATGTGAAGATTCTTCGTGATGCTAGATTCCAGGATGCTCTTACGAAAGGAACAGCTACAAAAGCACAGCCTAAGATGGCAGTTCTAGGATATCCTGAATGGGTATTATATACGAATGATTTTATCGACTACTACTATGATCTGAATGTATATCTGTTCAGTAAGTTGTATGTCAATCCTTTCGATCCTTTTGTGAAACGATTCTATGACAACTTTAAGTCTTGGTATAATAAGGAACCAATGGCTCTGATGCCTAAATACGGTATTCTTGGCTATGATATTACTCGATTCTTCATGCGTTCTCTTTCACGTCATGGTCAACATATTGAAGAAAGAATTGTAGGTCAGGAAGAAGATTGCCTGCAGAATGTCTTCTGTTTTGTGCATGGAGAGAATGGCAAGGGATTCTATAACCATGGTCTCTATCTGGTACATTTCACTCCAGAGTCGACGATTGAGAAAATAGTCATCAAGTAATAGTTGACATTTATGAGAAAAATCAATTTGTTCATATTCCTCTTATCAATGTTTGTTTGCTGTCATGTTTTGACGGCTCAGACACGCATTCCAAGAGAAGTGCATCTTGGCGTCGTGGGAGGAGCGAACATAAGTGAATATACATTTCATCCTCGAGTAACACAGCGATATACTGGTAGTTATACGATGGGTGTGGCTGCTCGTTATATTGAGGAGACTTATTTCGGACTTCAGGCGGAACTTCTTTTAACCGAACGAGGATATGCGGATCTGTATGAACCTAATCCAGATGAATGGGTATTCGAAAGGAAGTTGCTGTATTTTGAAATGCCTATCATGGCACATGTATACTTCCCGATGGGAAAAAGAAATGAGATTGCATTGGATCTCGGTCCTAAGATCGCATGGTTCCTGACAGATCGTATCAATAGTAATCTGCCAGATAATTATGGCCAGTCAGGACTTTCAATAGGTAATGTGTATCTTCATCATGAGAAACCTATTGAAAAGAGTTTTGACTATGGTCTGCAGTTCGGTCTTGGTTATGAATTCAAGATCAATTCAGTGCTCAGTGCTCAGTTGACGGGACGTTATTATTTTGGTTTAGGAAACCTTTGGCCAGATTCTAAGGCTGACGATTTTGAACAGGCAAGTAACAGTTCTTTCCAGATTTCTCTGGCTTTCTGGTGGCATCATATAATCAGGGGTAAAAAAGTTAAGAAATAAACATTCAGTATATAAGTAATAAATGGGCGTAGTAATACGACAGTCTCTTAAAGGAACCGTAGTTAATTATATCGGTGTGGTACTGGGCATTTTTGTTCAGTTCTATATCGTTGCAAAATATCTTGACCCAGAGGTAATTGGTCTCTCAAAGGTCGTTTATGAGGTAGCATTTCTGCTTTCAACTCTTGCTTTGCTAGGATCTGGAAGTACTGGAATGCGCTTCTTCCCATATTTCAAAAACAAGGAGAACGGAAACAATGGATTCTTGTATTATTATCTTCTGTTCCCCGTTGTAGGAATTATCCTGATTACAGGTTTATATATTGCTTTACGTGGCCCTATTGAAAGTTATTTTGGGGAGAAGAGTCCGCTTTTCAATGAGCATTTCTTCTATGTAATCCCAATGCTTATCGTATTGGCGTTCTGGGTATGGTCAGAGAATTACGCCAATATCAATATGCGTATTGCATTGCCAAAAGCAGTCAGAGAAGTTGGCATGCGTGTGATGATGCTTGCCATTTATCTGGCTTATGGTTTCGGATATATTGGAGTCACAGGTCTCATTGTTGGTTTTATTATATGTTATGGAATCTGTATGCTTATTGCTACGGTTTATTCTTTACATATCGGAAGCCGGTCTTTCAAACATGATTGGAGTTTCATTACTCCTGATTTGAGATCTAAAGTCCTTAAATATGCGGGTTTCTTGATGCTCTCTACAATCTCTGGAAATGTGATTCAGCAGATGGATATTTTTATGTTGTCCGGTGTTAAGGGTCTCTATAGTGCTGGTATTTATGCGATTGTCGTCTATATGGCAGAGATTGTCAATATGCCATCACGTAATATTACTCCTATCAGTACCCCATTGGCCGCTGAGGCAATGAAGGAAGGTAATGTAGAAAAAGCACAAGATCTATATAAGCAGGTTTCTGTTCATCAGATGATGGCTTCTACCGTATTGTTACTCATTGTTTGGATCAATCTTGATAATATCTTTGCGATTATTCCAAATGGAGATAAGTTCGCTGAAGGACGATGGGCTGTTTTGTTCTTAGGATTATCGAAGGTAGTATATGGAACATTGAATTTCGGTAATACGCTGATTTCTTTCAGTAAGTATTATTATTGGACATTGTTCTTTACCTTTATCCTAATGGGAATCAGCATCGCCACAAATCTGTATTTTATCCCAATCTTTGGATTAAGCGGAGCTGCTTTAGCTTCTCTTATTACAGTACTTTTCAGCTATGCATATCAGCAGTATATTGTGCAGGTAAAGATTAAGACCAATCCATTTACATGGGCACATCTTCGTATCGTTGCAATTCTCTGCGCTCTTTTTGCGTTGAATTTCCTCATCCCATCATTTGCAGGATATTCTCCTTGGTTAGACATTGCACTTCGTACTATTGTCGTTATGTCTATTGCTGGAGTGTTGATATATATGATGCGTATCTCTCCACAGATTACTTGGTTCATCAACAAGTATGTTCTTCGGAAGGTAGTAAAAGATTGATAAGTAAAAAAACTATTTCAGTATATGTATACACCAATTTTCATTGCGGGTCCATGTGTAATTGAATCTCAGGAATGTCTCGATGAAGTAGCTAAGGAGCTAGTTCAGATCAATAAGACACTGGGAGTCGATATTATATTTAAAGCATCTTTTGACAAGGCTAATCGAACTAGTATCTCTTCATACCGTGGCCCTGGGATGGAAAAGGGTTTGCAGATGCTTGCTGATATCAAGACGAAGTATGGCTTGAAACTGCTCACCGATATTCATGAGAGTTATCAGGCTGCTTCGGTTGCTGAAGTAGTGGATGTTTTGCAGATTCCTGCGTTCCTTTGTCGTCAGACAGATTTGCTGGTGGCTGCAGCAAAGACTGGAAAGACTGTTAATATAAAAAAGGCGCAGTTCCTGAGTGGATTGGATATGCAGTATCCTGTGCAGAAGGTTAGAGATACTTGGCAGAATGAGTGCATAAACCCTACTTCTGAAGTAAAGAGTGAGTTTCCTGTCTGGTTGACTGAACGAGGTAATTCTTTCGGTTATAACAATTTTGTTGTAGACTTCAGAAATCTTCCAGATATGAAGCAGTTTACACCAGTTGTCATCATGGATTGTACTCATTCCGTGCAGCGACCTGGTGCAGCTGGAGGGAAATCAGGAGGCAATCGTGAATTTGTCCCCAACATGGCACTGGCTGCTAAGGCTTTTGGAGCAACTGGTTATTTCTTTGAGACACATCCAGATCCTGAAAAGGCATTGAGCGATGGTCCGAACATGTTGTATCTGAATGAATTAGAAAAGGTCATTAAATCATTACTTAAATAAGTTTTTATGAGCGAAATCATAAATACAGGTGTTCAATGTCTTAGAGATGAGGCTCAGGCAATACTTGATCTTATTCCTCGTATCGGAGAGGAGTTTGAACAGGCTGTCAATCTCATAAAGGATTGTAAAGGCAAGGTTATTGTGACGGGAGTCGGTAAGTCTGGTCATGTTGGAAGCAAGATCGCTGCGACCTTGGCCAGTACTGGTACTCCGTCTTTCTATCTCAATCCATTGGATGCATATCATGGAGATCTAGGAATGATAGCTACTGGAGATGTGGTGATGGCTATATCGTATAGTGGTAATACAGATGAGTTACTTCGTTTTATTCCATTGATTATCGAACGAGATATTCCTATCATTGGCATTTCTGGTAATCCGGATTCATTATTAGGGAGATATAGTACTTGTCATCTGAATACGGCTGTAAGCCATGAGGCTGATCCGTTGAATCTTGCACCAACATCTTCTACTACAGCAGCTATGGCTATTGGAGATGCTTTAGCGTGTGCTTTGGTGAAAGTACGTCAATTCAAGGATTCTGATTTTGCTCGATTCCATCCAGGAGGAAGTCTTGGAAAGAAATTATTGTGCCGTGTTTCTGATCTTATGGATACTTATGGACTAAACACTTGGACGGTATCTCCAAAAGATATGCTGAGTGATGTGATTATCCGTATAAGTGAAGGCAAAAAAGGTCTCGTGGTGGCTATTGATGAAGATTTGCAAGTTGTCGGTATTATTACTGATGGTGATGTGAGAAGAGCTATGCAGAAGTATAGAGAAGCTCTCTTCCATCTGCATGTTGAGGATATAATGAGTCGTAATCCGAAGAAGATCAGTCAGAATGCTAAGATCAGTGAAGCTGCAGATCTGATGTTGAGTAATAGTATACATGCACTCATCGTTCTTGATAAGCAGAATCATTTCTGTGGTATTATCGACTATTTCGCTTGTGTCTGATAGATACAATCTTTAATAAATCAAATTGAATATGCAAGCAATCATATTGGCAGCAGGTATGGGTAAAAGACTTGGTGAATACACCGAGTCAAATACCAAATGCATGGTGCCTGTCAACGGAACAAAACTCATTGACAGAGCCTTAAGTCAGCTGTCTCGTTTATCTCTGACCCGTGTTGTAATTGTTGTGGGTTACGAAGGTCAGAAACTTATGGACTATCTAGGGAATGAATATAATGGCCTGAAGATAGAATACATCGTTAATCCAATCTATGATAAGACAAATAATATTTATTCTTTAGCATTAGCTAAGGATAAGATGCAGGAGGAAGATACCTTACTTCTTGAGTCGGATCTGATTTTTGAAGATGGTATGTTAGATCTTCTTGTCGATAATCCATTCCCAAATCTTGCGCTTGTTGCAAAATATGAGACATGGATGGATGGAACGATGGTTTGCATCGATAGCGAAAAGAATATTGTGAACTTTATCCCTAAGGCGGCATTCAATTATCATAATGTTGATGAGTATTATAAGACAGTCAACATCTATAAGTTCTCAAAAGAATTTTCTAGTTCGAAGTATGTGCCATTCCTTGAAGCCTATTCAAAGTCTGTCGGTAATAATGAATACTACGAGAATGTCTTGCGTATTATTACTTTCCTTAATAGCCATGATCTGAAAGCATTGCCAATTGGCAATCTGAAGTGGTATGAGATTGATGATAAGCAGGATTTGGACATTGCTGAGGCTCTTTTTGCAGAGGAAAAAGATATTCTTCGTAAATATTATGGACGCTATGGTGGTTTCTGGCGTTTTCCTCAGATGCTTGACTATTGTTATCTGGTTAATCCCTATTTTAATGAGTCGCGAATCATTGATGAGATAGAGGCAAATTTCCGTACCTTGATAGCGGAGTATCCTTCAGGTATGAAGGTTAATACATTGCTTGCAAGTAAGTGCTGGGGGATCAAGGAAGAATATATTATCCCAGGTAATGGCGCAGCAGAGTTGATCAAAGCCTTGATGGAACTTCTCCCTGGTACTTTAGGTATTGTTCGTCCAACTTTTGAGGAGTATCCAAACCGTCGTGATACGGAAAACCTTGTGACTTTTGTCCCACAGAATGAAGATTTCCGGTATTCTGCGGATGATTTGATTGAATATTTTGGGCTGCATTCAGCAGACAATCTTCTGATTATTAATCCGGACAATCCTTCTGGCAATTTTATTCCATTTGCTGATGTGCTCAAACTGGCAGCATGGAGTGAAGAAAGAGGAATCCGCTTGATTATTGATGAAAGTTTTGTCGATTTTAGCGTTGGCTATGAGAATAATACATTACTTCACAATGAGATTCTTGAGCAGTATCCACATCTCGTTGTAATGAAGAGTATTTCGAAGAGCTATGGCGTTCCTGGCATACGTTTAGGTATACTATGCACTGCAGATAAGGAGATCATTGTCAAGATGAAGAAGATGGTCAGTATCTGGAACATCAACTCATTTGCAGAGTTCTTCATGCAGATATTTAATAAATATGAGAAGGATTACAAGCGTGCTTGTGATAAGTTCATTGCAGAGAGAGAAGACTTTGAACGTCAGTTGCATGAGATATCATTCCTTCGTGTAATGCCATCTCAAGCCAATTATTTCTTGTGTGAGATCTTGCCTCCGATGAATGCAAATATGCTTGTCCTTACAATGTTGAAGCGTTTTAATATCCTGACTCGCGATTGTTCGGATAAAAAGGGTTTTGATGGACAGAAACAATATATGCGTATTGCTGTAAGAAGCCATGAGGATAACGCAAGACTTATTGCAGGTTTTAAAGCATTAATGTAGTCATGAGAATAACAATATGTGGAGGTGGTTCATTAGGTCATGTATGTATAGGAGTCCTTTCTCAGATTGAAGGTGTGGAAGTATCTTTGCTTACACAACGATTAGAGAAGTGGAATTCGACGATATACGTGACTGATGTACATGGAAAAGTCTTTGAGGGAAGATTACAAACAATCACCTCTGATCCTTCCATGATCATACCACTTTCTGATATTGTTTTACTCTGTTTGCCTGGCTTCTTGATCGAAAAGACGTTATTACAGATCAAACCATATTTGAATTCTGAAACTATAGTTGGATCAGTTGTATGTAACACAGGTTTCTTTTTCGTCGCACATAGAGTATTGTCTCATGGTACAAAGCTATTTGGATTCCAGCGTGCACCGTTCATTGCTCGTATTTCTGAATATGGAAGTACTGCAAATTTGCTTGGGTACAAACCATTATTGGCTATAGCAACAGAGGGGATACAAGATAAAGAGGATTTCTGCAAACAGATAGAAACTCTTTTTGCTACGCCTGTGAAACTATTGTCAAATTATCTTGAAGTATCTTTGACAAATAGTAATCCGATCCTTCATACCGGAAGATTATATAGCCTTTGGCATGATTGGAAAGGAGAATCGTATGATCGTTGTTTTTTATTCTATAAAGAATGGACGGTCGATGCTGCAGAATGGTTAATCCGAATGGATAATGAGTTCAAAGATCTGTTAAGGCATTTGCCGATGAATCCGGATTCAATTCCAAGTCTACTTGAATATTATGAGAGTCATGATGCAGAATCTTTGGCAGCTAAATTAAGTAGTATTCAAGCTTTTCAGAATATTGTTGCTCCGATGAAGCAACAATCGGATGGCCGTTGGATCCCGGATTTTGAAAACCGATATTTTACAGAGGATTTCCCATTCGGTCTGAAATACATTGTAGATTTGGCCAGAGAATATAATGTAAGTACACCAAATATCAATGAAGTATTTTCGTGGGGAATGAGTAAATTAAAGAAGTAATGGAAGATTTATATCAATATGGACAGGATGGTTCTAACCTCCGTAAGGTGCAGTTACGTGCTGTAGAGCTCCTTTCGGAAGTAGACCGTATCTGTCGTAAGCATCAACTCCGTTATTGGATTGACTATGGAACGCTCCTTGGCTATAAGCGTCATCAGGGGAGGTTCATTCCATGGGACGATGATCTGGATATAGATATGCCGAGCGAGGATTATCGTAAATTTATTGAGATTGCTAAGACGGAACTGTGCCAGGATTATTTCTTGCAGACACGTCAAAGTGATCCAACTTCTGAAGTGGGTCGAGGAAATCTTCGCGTCCGAGATAATCATTCGTTGTTTATCTTCAACTTCCAGGATTTTCGTAAGCCTTGCCATAAAGGAATCTTCATTGATATCTTTGAGTTTGTAGAGCAACCTAAGATGGCGTACAAACCTTGGCGTTATATTATGCGAAGAGTTTCGTTTGCCTATAATTTCTTCAAATATAATCCGCAGCTGAATTTCCATAATATCATTTGCTATTTCTGGTATCCTATTCAATATGTGATATTCAAGGGACTCTGGAAGTGTATTCCTAAAAACAAAAAACGACTGAGTCCGACCCCGGAGACTTATGGCAATGGAAAACCATATGATACGGACTACCTTTTCCCGCTACAGGAAGTAGAATTTGAGGGACTCAAGGTTTTTGCTCCGAAGGATATCCATAAGCGATTGTCAGATATATACGGCGATTATATGAAGTTGCCTAACGAGAAACAGCGTCGCCAGCATGTTCAGTATGCTGCGGTGAATCTGGATGATGTGAAGTGTTTTTGATTCTAACAACTGTTGATTAAAGAACATAAACTATAAGTGACTGATCAGAGATTATTATGATGAAAGCATTAATTATAGGTCCGAAGTTTCATTATTTCAACCAAAGTGTTGAAAGGGCTTTTTGTGCTCTTGGATACGAAACTCGTGTTTTAGCCTATGATAATCCTGTTCATCCATATACTTTTGATAACAAAATCCGATATAAACTGGCAAGCGATAAACTCCAGATGAAGAAAGAATCTCGTGCTTTGTTTCATTTAGAAGCGGAACTGGCATTTGAGGAATTCGAACCGGATGTAGTATTTGTGATGAATGGAGATATGCTTTTATCTGATACTGTTTTACATTGGAGAGGTAAGTTAGAAGATGATCCAGATCCGGTGCTTAAACCAGCAAAGGTAGCTTTGTGGTTCTTTGACAGTATGACGCATATTCCATTATGTGAAGAATGTATTCCTGCCGTTGATGCGGTATTCTGTTATGAACAGACGGACATCCCATTGATTAAAGAAAGATTTGGAGTCGATGCATTTTTCCTCCCTCAGGCAGTTGATACAGAGATTTATTATCCGATGAATTCAAATAAGGAATATGATATTGTTTTTGCCGGAGATATTTTTCATAGTCATCGACGTAGAGATATTATTCAAGCGGTTGTCGCTCATTATCCATCTCTGAAGATTAGGGTATGGGGAGAATATAAACCATGGTACAAGAATCCTTGGAAGTGGTTGACTCGCGAAAGGAAGGATGTTTATATGAACCGAAATGCTACGGGGAAGCAATTGAATGAGGATTATAATAAAGCCCGCATTGTACTGAATATGCATCATGAGCAGCAGAAAGATGGGGCTAATCCAAAGGTGTATGAGATTGCTGCGACGGGTAGCTATCAGGTGTGCGATTCTAACCCATATATTGAAAGACTATTTCCCAATGGAGAGATTGGCCTATATCATGTTAATATGCCAGAGGGTGAGGAGCATAAATTTGATTCTCTATTCGCATGTATTGATGAAGCATTGCAGCATGATAAAAGTTCTCATGCAAAAGCTGCACTTGAACTGATTACATCACAACATACATTTAAGCAAAGAATTAGTCAATGTCTCGAACATCTCGCATAAAGTTCTATTGTCGTTCTTTTAATAAGGAACTATACCTACTCAGTAAAGGTTTATATGAGCAGGCTGGTTATCCTTGTGTCCGATTGACAGATCAGACGGCTGATGGCTATTTCTTTACGATGCTCGAAGATGAGGATTGTGATATTGCCATAAATGTCGATGAAGACTGTTTTATTACAGATCTGGATGCAGTCCTTGCTTTGGCTAAAAAAGTTGAAGATGAGAAGTGGGTAAATGCAGGTTGCAGTGATGCCGGACAAGGAGTTCCTCGTAAAGGAGATCCTACGGTAACCAATCCATTCTTCAATATCTTTAATCTCCATGAAATCCGTAAGTCATGGAACGCTTATCGATTGATTCCAGAATTGAAGAAGGATAATTATAAAGGAATAGAACCCTATTATAATTTCTTTCATTGGATAGTAAAGACCTTTCCGGACCGTACTCTCTATCTCGAGAACCAGCGACATGAAGATACTATTACCACTAAGCTCTTTAATGAGGTAGGGGAGGTCCAGATATGCCTTCATACCTGGTTCGCACGTCTTTATAAGGTCTCATTCCTTACTCGACTCTTTGAGGGTAATGATCGTAAGGATGTAGATCATAGGCAAAGAATCAATTCAATCATAGATAGTGCATATGCGATTCGGGGATTGAGACGTCCATTTTTTGGACCATTTCAACGCATGGGATTTATGTTTGATGAAATGCTAAGATGGTGTGTTAAAGTGCCTCAGCGTATAGCAAATTGGCCTAATAAATTGAAAAGGAAGTTCTAATGAAAGTCAGTGTGATCATACCGGTATATAATGCCGCTTTATACATTGCGGATACGCTTCAAAGTCTTTTGCTTCAGACGATGCAGGACTTTGAGGTGCTACTGGTTGATGATCATGGACAGGACAATAGTATGGCCATAGCAAAAGATATGGTTGACGAGGATGCCAGATTCCGATTCCTTGAGACTCCGAAAAATTCAGGACCAGGAGTAGCTCGAAATATCGGAATTGCAGAGGCAAAGGGGGAATATGTTGCATTTCTTGATAGTGATGATGTTTGGGCCCCTGAATTCTTGACTCAGCATCTACAACTTTCTGAAAAAAAAGGGGTAGCATATGATTTGACCTATTGCCAGCTGAAATATAAAGGAGGAAAACGAGATGGAGAGGTTCATCGCAATCCTGTATTACCAGCTGGTAGGTTTGAACCACCTTTGAAAAAAGAGTTCTTAAGAAGATTTGTGACTTTTTCGGTGTGTTTTCTTTATCGTAGGGATTTCTTACTTTCTAACCATTTGCTATTCCCAAATCAACGTAATAGTGAAGATACAAATTTTTTAATTAAAGCTTTGCTTTTGGCCGAGAGTATAGCATGTGTTGATATACCTTTATATATATATAATGTCAGAGAAGAATCTTTAACGACAGGACACAATCCGAATCGATATAAAGAACGTATGTTGAGTCTGAATGCTTTGATACGAGATTATAGGGCAATGATAAAGGATCCTCAATATTCTCATCTTTCATTGGAACAGTATAATCTTGTCATGTGGTATATATGGTTTAAGAAAGGTCCGGCTCAAGCTATCTTAGAGTTCTTCAGGTAAAACTGCTCTATTTTCGTACGAAATAATAATAAATTATATATGAATTACATTAAAAAATTCTGGCCTTACCTTGTGGCCATTATTGTCTTTGCCGTTGTATCGTGCGTCTATATGTCGCCAGTTCTTGATGGGAAAGTCATTGCTACATCCGATGGCGTTCAAGGTCGAGCCGCTGTTCAAGAAGCTGTAGAGTATTATCAGCAGACAGGTAATCGTACTTGGTGGACTGGTTCTATGTTTTCAGGTATGCCGAATTACCAGATAGGTGGAGGACGTTTTACTGCACAGAATTGGATGCAGCCTATCCGAGAAGTACTTTTGTGGGGACATAGCAATGTCATTGCCATTGTTCTGCTATATTGTCTTGGGTTCTTTGCTTTGCTCCGCAGTATGAAGGTCGATAAGTTGCTGAGTATCGTTGGTGCATTAGCGATTGCTTTCTCGTCATATTTCTTCATAATTATTGGAGCAAATCATCATAGTAAGACTTCTACCTTAGCGTTAATGGCTGCAGTCATAGCTGGATTCTATCTGATTTTCCATGGACATAAAAAGACAGGAATTTGCCTCACGATGATCTGTTCTGCTGTCGGATTCTTCCCACATCCGCAGATGTCGTACTATATGTGTTTTATCATTGGCTTCTTCTGGTTGGCTGAACTCTGGAATGCAATTACTCATAAATCATGGAAGGCTTTTGGAATAAGTACTTTGCTTTTCGTAGCTGCATTCGGTATCGGTCTTGGTACGGGTACAGGCTCTACATTTACCAATCTCGAGTATGCTGAAGAGACTATGCGAGGCGGTGGTTCTGACCTTGCTAAGGAGACAGATAATGAAAATAAGACAAAAGGTCTGGATCTTGACTATGCTACTGCTTGGAGTTATGGCATTGATGAATGCTGGACTTTCCTTATTCCTGATTATATGGGAGGTTCATCAAACTATAACGTTGGTAAGGATAGTGAACTCTTTGACATGATGGTAAAACAAGGAGTGCAGCGCAAGCAGGCCGAGCAGTTTTGCCAGAGTTTGCCAACTTATTGGGGAACACAGCCATTTACTGCAGGCCCTGTCTATATGGGTTCTATTGTCTGTCTTCTCTTTGTACTTGGCCTATTGATAGTTAAAGGTCCATATAAATGGGCAATACTTGGTGTGACCATTCTTTCTGTAATGTTATCATGGGGTCATAACTGGATGTCATTGACCAAATTGTTCTTCGACGTAGTGCCGATGTATAATAAGTTCCGTGCCGTATCTTCTATTCTTGTAATAGCTGAGGTTACTATGCCATTGCTCGGTTTCTTGGCATTAAAGAGACTTTGTGAAGTTAAGAATGAGGCTATTGAAAAGTCAAATGGTTCAGTTGATCTATATAATGCTAGCTCAGATGTCAAGAATATGATTCGTCAGTTGGGTATTGCTGGTGCTATTATTACAGGACTTCTTCTAGTTGCATATTTCACAACTTCTGGATTTGTGAGCCCTAATGATGAGGCCATGTTCTCACAATTGCCAGAGTGGTTGAGTGATGGTATTGTTCTTCAACGTGAAGCAATGTTCCATGCTGATTTGTTCCGTTCTTTGGGCTTTGTATTGTGTGCACTTGTCTTCCTCGTTGTATATATGAAGATGTATAAGATGAAAGGTACAGGAATAGTGGCTCTTGTATTGGGAGCACTCGTTCTGTGTGATATGTGGCCAGTCGATAAAAGATATATGAACGATGAAATGTTCTCAAAGGGCAATTCGTTTGAGCAGGCTTTCAAAATGCAGCCGTGGGAGAAACAGATCCTTGACAATGATAAGGATCCAAATTTCCGTGTAATGAATCTGGCAGTTAGTACCTTCAATGATGCTCGTACTTCATATCGTTTGAAATCTATTGGAGGATATAGTGCAGCAAAGCTCCGTCGTTATCAGGATCTTATCGATGAGCATCTTAGTAAAATGCACTGGCCTGTCATCGATATGCTTAATACAAAGTATCTTATCTTCAAAGATCAGCAGAGTGGAGAGATTGGAGTACAACAAAATCCTAATGCAATGGGTAATGCATGGTATGTTGATACACTCGTAGTTGTAGATACTCCAAATCAGGAATGTGATGGTTTGATGGAATATGATCTTCATACCACAGCGGTTCTCGATAAAGAATTTGCGCAGAATCTGAATGGATATCCGGAGTTTGCCCAGATTGTAAATACGAAGGATAGCACAGCAACTGTAGAGCTCACTAAATATACTCCAGAGTATATCGAATATGATGCAAAGTCTACTGAGGATGGTACTATCGTATTCAGTGAGATCTATTATCCACATGGATGGAAGGCTCTCATTGACGGAGAACCGACAGATCATTTCCGGGTTAACTATCTGTTGCGTGCTCTCAATGTTCCTGCAGGCCAACATCATATCCGATTTGAGTTCCGTCCTGAGTCGGTAGAGAAAGGAAATATGCTTTCTATGGCTTTTGTCATTGCTATGTATCTGATCATTATTGGATGTATTGCTGTCAATTTTATTCCTAAGAAAGACTGATATCCATTCAATTTAAGATAACTCAATCAAAAAACTATTGAAATTTCTATGAAGATTTCAATACTCGGACCTGCTTGGCCTTATCGTGGGGGTATTGCGGCTTTTAACGAGAGATTGGCACTTCAGTTGCAAGCTGAGGGGCACATAGTTCGTCTCTATACTTTTACTCTTCAGTACCCGGGTTTCTTGTTCCCGGGGAAGACTCAATATAGCGTAGAACCTGCACCTAAAGATTTGGTGATAGAGCGATGTATTAATAGCTGTAATCCTATTTCATGGCTCAGTACTGGCCGTCGCATTAAAAAAGAAAACCCAGATTTGCTGGTTGTAGCCTATTGGTTACCATTCATGGCGCCAGCTTTAGGTACTATTTGTCGTCTGGCAAAAGGAAATAATCATACTAGAGTCATAGCATTGCTGCATAATCTGATTCCTCATGAACATCGTCCAGGGGATAAGATGTTCAGTCGCTATTTTATCGGATCAATTGATGCGGCAGTTTCTCTTTCGAAGTCGGTACTTGAGGAGATTTCTCTGTTCAATAAGCAGTTACCAAGAGTTTTTTCTCCACATCCGTTATATGATAATTTTGGAGATAAAGTTTCACGAGATGTTGCTTGTGATAAATTGGGAATAACATTGGATAAGCGATATCTGCTGTTCTTCGGCTTGATTCGTGACTATAAAGGCCTTGATTGGTTGCTTGAAGCCTTTGCAAAATTCATACAGAACCAGTCTTCTAATAATGATTATTATTTGATTATTGCTGGTGAATTTTATAGTGATGGAACAAAATATCACGACTTAGCAGAGCATCTTGGTATAGATGATCATCTTATCTGGCGATCAGAATTTGTGCCAGACAGTGATGTGAAGTTTTATTTTGGTGCAGCAGATCTCATCGTGCAACCATATAAGACTGCCACTCAATCGGGTGTAACTCAAATTGCTTATCATTTTGAGAAACCGATGCTGGTGACTAGAGTAGGAGGTCTTGCAGAAATAGTGCCAGATGGAAAAGTCGGTTATGCCGTAGACCCAACAATTGATGCTATTGCTTATGCAATACAAGACTTTGTTACTCAGCGGCCGGATTTTACAGATGGAATCCTTGATGAGAAACGACAGTATTCATGGTCTTTCATGACCCAAAACCTTTTATCGTTAATATAGAATTGAATAAGGAGAACCTCCTTATTTATTAATTAAAAGATATAATGACAAGTAAAGAATCTGCGCCATTGCGTTCGCTTGCTGAATGTGATGACGAATATGTAAAAATCCAGCGTGAAAAACTAAAGTTCAATCGCACTGTTCATTGGTATGCTTGTTATGTGCATCCTCAACATGAACTCCAGATCCATGATTACCTGATGGGTATTGAACAGGAGAAAAAGGGCGTCCGTCGTGGAAAGGCAAAAAAAGAAGACTTATTTGTGGAGATCGTTCCGGAAAAAGTCCTCATGGAATGTTATGTCCCAGTGGCACGAGTCCGTGTGAAACTATCTGACCGTATGGTATGGAAGGAGAAGATTGTCATTCCTGGTGTTATCTTTGTTCATTGTGCACTCGATGATCGAGATCCTTTATTCTATAGTAAATATAAGGAATACGTTGTCGGTTTCATGAGCGATAAGAGTAAACATCGTCCTCAGCCAATTCCTGATCAGGAGATGGCAACATTCCGTGCATTGACGGAATCGGAATATGCTTATCAGATGGAGGCCCCTGAATTTAAGCCAGGTCAATCAGTACTGATTCTTGCCGGTCAGCTTAAAGGTCATGTGGCCGAATTGGTAAGTACAAAGGAGATAATTAGCAAGACTGAGTTCCAGACCGATCGTTTTGGTCATCAGGTTCTCGATAGCGAAGGAAATCCAATTCCGAAGCATAAGATTACCCTTTGTGTACGCCTTACAGATATGCTTTGTGCCAAGTTTGAGATCGATGCTGATCAAGTTAGTGTTGTCCCAAAGGGAACTAAGACTGACATAAAAGTGGATAAGTATTAATTTGTGTCAGATAGCATTTTACTACAATAGGTCGGGGAAAATATGTTTAACAACATGTTTTTATATTTACAATCCTTGGTTTTTGTAGAAATCGCTTAAAATATGTCAAAAAAATTTGGTGAGGCGATAAAAAGTGACTATCTTTGCAGACATTAATTGAGGCCTCTGATGGTCTCAAAACATATTGAAATATATAAATGAAGAAGCGTCGGGGCAAAAAATACTCTCTCCCGGCGGCCAATCATAGTGATTTAATATTTTACATACCTTCAATCAATCAAACACTGTTTTTTCACTATGGCAGAAAACAAAAAACGCGTTTATACCTTTGGTAACGGTAAAGCCGAGGGTAATGCAAACATGCGTAATGAGCTTGGTGGCAAAGGTGCCAACCTCGCTGAAATGAATCTCATCGGTGTACCTGTTCCTCCAGGATTTACTATCACCACCGATGTTTGTAATGAGTATTATGAGATTGGCAAAGACAATGTTGTAGCCGTTCTTAAGAATGATGTCCTCGCTGCAGTAAAGCACATCGAGGGTCTCATGAACAGCACTCTTGGCGATGCTACTAATCCACTTCTTCTTTCTGTACGTTCTGGTGCTCGCGCCTCTATGCCAGGTATGATGGATACTATCCTCAACCTTGGTTTGAACGATGAGGTAGTTGAGGGTCTCTCTAAGAAGACCGGCAACCCACGCTTCGCATGGGATAGCTACCGTCGTTTCGTTCAGATGTATGGCGACGTTGTAATGGGTCTTAAGCCAGTAAACAAGACTGACATCGATCCATTCGAGGCTATTATCGAGAAGGTAAAGGAAGAGTATAATGTTGTCCTCGATAAGGATATTCCAGTTGAAGGCCTCCAGGAGTTGGTTACCAAGTTCAAGGCTATGATTAAGGAGCGCACCGGTAAGGCTTTCCCAGTTGACGTTTACGAGCAGCTCTGGGGCGCTATCTGTGCAGTATTCGATTCATGGATGAACGAGCGAGCTATCCTCTATCGTAAGATGGAGGGCATCCCAGCAGAGTGGGGTACCGCTGTTTCGGTTATGGCCATGGTATTCGGTAACATGGGCAACACCTCTGCTACTGGTGTATGCTTCAGCCGTGACGCAGCTACTGGTGAGAACATCTTCAACGGTGAGTACTTGATCAACGCTCAGGGTGAGGACGTTGTGGCTGGTATCCGTACCCCACAGCAGATTACCATCGAGGGTTCACGCCGCTGGGCTCAGCGTGCTGAGATCTCTGAGGAGGAGCGTGTTGCTAAGTATCCTTCAATGGAGGAGGCTATGCCAGAGCTTTATAAGGAGCTCGATGCTCTTCAGAACAAGCTCGAGAATCACTACCACGATATGCAGGATATGGAGTTCACCGTTCAGGAGGGCAAGCTCTGGTTCCTCCAGACACGTAACGGTAAGCGTACAGGTACTGCTATGGTTAAGATCGCTATGGACCTCGTTAAGGAAGGCCTCATCGACGAGAAGACCGCTCTCCAGCGCTGCGAGCCACAGAAGCTCGACGAGTTGCTCCACCCAGTATTCGACAAGGCTGCTCTCAAGAAGGCACGCGTTCTTACCACCGGTCTTCCTGCATCTCCAGGTGCTGCTACCGGTCAGATCGTATTCTCAGCTGACGACGCTGAGGCATGGCACAAGAATGGCCACAAGGTAGTCATGGTTCGTATCGAGACCTCTCCTGAGGACCTCGCAGGTATGGCTGCTGCTGAGGGTATCCTTACCGCTCGTGGTGGTATGACCTCTCACGCTGCTGTTGTTGCTCGTGGTATGGGTAAGTGTTGCGTATCAGGTGCAGGTGGCATCCAGGTTGACTATGTTGCTAAGACTGTCAAGATCGAGGACGTTACTCTCAAGGAGGGTGATTACATCTCAATCAACGGTTCTACCGGTCAGGTGCTCCTCGGTCAGGTTGAGACCAAGGCTGCTGAGATCTCAGGCGACTTCGCTGAGCTCATGGACCTCTGTAACAAGTACACCAAGCTCGTAGTTCGTACCAACGCTGATACTCCACACGATGCACAGGTTGCTCGCGACTTCGGTGCTGTAGGTATCGGTCTCTGCCGTACCGAGCACATGTTCTTCGAGGGTGAGAAGATCAAGGCAATGCGTGAGATGATCCTCGCTGAGAATGTTGAGGGTCGTAAGAAGGCTCTTGCTAAGCTCCTTCCATACCAGAAGGCTGACTTCTATGGCATCCTCAAAGCAATGGACGGCCTCGCAGTTAACATCCGTCTTCTCGATCCACCTCTCCACGAGTTCGTACCACATGATCAGAAGGGTCAGCAGGAGATGGCTGAGGCAATGGGCGTAACCATCGATTACATCAAGGCTCGTGTAGCCTCTCTTAATGAGAACAACCCAATGCTCGGTCACCGTGGTTGTCGTCTCGGCATCACCTATCCTGAGATCACTGAGATGCAGACACGTGCTATCCTCGGCGCTGCTATCCAGTTGAAGAAGGAGGGTATGAACCCAATCCCAGAGATCATGGTTCCACTCGTAGGCCGTCACCACGAGTTCGATATGCAGGAGGCTATCATCCGCAAGACTGCTGCTGCTCTCTTTGAGGAGGAAGGCATCGAGCCATTCAACTTCAAGGTAGGTACTATGATCGAGATTCCACGTGCTGCTCTTACCGCTGACGCTGTTGCTGCTCGCGCTGAGTACTTCTCATTCGGTACCAACGACTTGACCCAGATGACCTTCGGTTACTCACGCGACGATATCGCTTCATTCCTCCCAGTTTACTTGGAGAAGAAGATCCTTAAGGTTGACCCATTCCAGGTACTCGACCAGAAGGGTGTAGGTCAGCTCATTAAGATGGCAGTTGAGAAGGGTCGCTCAGTACGTCCTGAACTCAAGTGCGGTATCTGTGGTGAGCACGGTGGTGAGCCTTCATCAGTTAAGTTCTGTCATCGCGCAGGCTTAAACTATGTTTCATGTTCTCCATTCCGTGTACCTATTGCTCGTCTTGCTGCCGCCCAGGCTGCTGTTGAGGAGTAATCAGATCAAATATAAGAAATAGTGTGTCTAATAATATGACACACTATTTCTTCATATCTATTCCTGAATTAGTATAGCTAATAGACGATTTAATCCACGGGAAACCCCTCCGTTTGTACTTTTTGGTAGCAGGTCCTGTGGTGTTTACACATAATTAATAACTAAAAAAGTATGAGAGTAATCATTGAGCCAGACTACGACAAGATGTCTGCTTGGGCAGCTAATTACGTAGCTAGCCGAATCATTGAGGCAAACCCTACACCTGAAAAGCCATTCAAGTTAGGTTGCCCAACCGGATCTTCACCACTTGGTCTTTATCGTGAGTTGATCCGTATGTACAAGGAAGGTAAAATTTCTTTCCAGAATGTAATTACCTTCAACATGGATGAGTACGTTAATCTTCCTGAGGATCATCCAGAGTCTTATCATTCATTTATGTGGACTAACTTCTTCTCGCATATTGATATCAAGAAGGAGAATGTTCATATCCTCAATGGTAATGCTAAGGATCTGAAGGCAGAGTGCGAAGCATATGAAGCTGCTATTGAAGCTGCAGGTGGCATCGACCTTTTCATGGGTGGTGTTGGTCCTGACGGCCATTTGGCTTTCAATGAGCCAGGCAGTTCCCTTTCTTCTAAGACTCGTGTGAAGACCCTTACTACAGATACCATGATTGCTAATAGCCGTTTCTTCGATGGTGATATGTCTAAGGTTCCTTCTCAGGCACTTACCGTTGGTATTGGCACTGTAATGGCAGCAAAGGAGGTACTTCTGGTTTGTAATGGTCATCATAAGTCACGTGCTCTTAAGCACATCATCGATGGAGATATCAGCCACAAGTGGACTGCTTCTATGCTCCAGCTTCATCCTCATGCTATTGTCGTTTGTGACGAGCCTGCATGTGATGAGCTTACTGTTGGTACTTACAAGTATTATCTTGATAAGGAGCGCGGTAATCTCTAACCCAGAATAATAGGATTTTTTTTCCCCTGAAATTTACCAATAGATTTTACTGGAGGCTTTACATTTATGTAGAACCTCCAGTTCTGTTTATATGTATGCTTTGTGAAAGAGTGAAGCCTCCATACAAATTCAATTGGAGGCTTCTCAAATTCGTGAAACCTACGCATGGTTTTGTTTGGAGCCTTTAAACATTTGCGAAGCTTCTACATGAATTCATTTGGCGGTTTCACGATAGCGAGAATGTACTAAATGAAATCGTAGAGTACCTTCGTATATTACGGAAGGTACTCTACGATTTTCTATAATACATTCAAGTAAACAAGAAGGTACTCTACAATTATCTGTGATACCTTCCGATGTATAGGAAGGTACTCTACGAAAGCGTGCGATTACTTACAGATCAAAAGAATCAGCAATGTAATATTCTTGTGTTTCACAAATTGCGCTTTGTATTTTCTCGAATTCCTCTTCGGTGCAATTTGTTGTTTTGCCGTTGACTGTATGCGTACATTTGGTTTCTACACCAATCTCGTCTTGCTCATGAATATTGCCTAAAGGCTTGATAGAACGTATCCAAGTCTCAGACAGTCGACCATTCTCGAAGATATAAAGAGCTTCTTCTTCTAAGCCGATGGCGTTGCCGAAATAATAACGGACACTAGCAACCTCAGGATAGATGTGAATGTTGTAAGGCTCGCCTTCAGTAATCAACGTAAGCTTGTCTGTTTCGTCTTTGAAGAAGACGGCACCTTGTTGGTCGTTGACCAAGGCTACAAACATACCTTTGTCATTCTCAATAGGGATAGGGAAGTAGGCGTAAGGATGGCTTATATATTGGCCGTTGCGCTTCATTGTAGCCTGCTGCCACTGTAAGTAAGCTAAGGTCGCAGGTGTCTTCGATTCGCCTTCGTAGAGGGTAGAGAACTGCTTTGAGATATAGAGGTTCTCGCCCATAAAGCGTACCTGATACCATTCGCTGGTTTCACCAACGTATGCCAGGATGTCGTTTTCGAGCGGATAGACGGTTTTACCGGTAAATGGGTCGGAGAAAATCTCATAGTTGGTGCCAGGACCACGGCGCAGACGAACACCTTTGCCAGTAACTCTTACGCCTCGTGGCTGTACGAGGTAGCGGTATAACTCGCCTTGATAGTCTTGGAAATAAATGGTATCTCCTGCCATGCCGGTGGCTGTAGGCTGTGTCGGCATAGGTGCCATACACATATTGATACCATTCTCTCTATTTAGCAAGGTGACAAAGTCGTTGCTGTTGTCTCCACCAAAACCTGCAAAGATATAATTGTCTGTGATCAGGAATTCGCCGCGAGAGGTTTCGCTCTCTGTCTCCCAAATAATATTCTCAGTTTCAGGATTGTAGCAGTAGATGTAATAAAAACAGGTATGTTCCACATCGCCAACGATACCATCGATCGCTTCCATATTAAAATAGAAGAGTCCACGGAAGTAGGTAAAGTGGGTGATGCGGCTGAAACGCTGGAACTTATCTGAGAGATTGACGCTGGAGTAGCAGCGGTCAAGATTATTGTACATGTGAAGTACATAATCTGCACTACCGTCATCGAAGGTCTTGATAGTGACGGCATACTGTCCGTTATCATGATGACCGAAGAACATGATCTGCTCGATAGCGTAGCCTTCTGGAAGCTTTAATTCCATCTGTTCGAACTGATAACGAGCCGCATATTCGTTCAGACAATGCTGGAATTCCATGTTGAACTCGTTTCGGAAAACGAAATCCGGCTCTACGTCGTAATAACCTTCGTTGAACTGCTTAGGATGTAAAATGTGGTCCTTGACCAACACTTGCGCCGAAGCCAAAGTAGGACAGAGAAATAGAAGAAGAAGGAGATAACGGAATGCTTTCATATTACAGGACGCCTTTTGATGATGGTAACTGGAAGTGATGGATATCACGACGGATAGCCATCTGAAGTGAACGAGCGAGGGCCTTAAATATACCCTCAATCTTGTGGTGCTCATTGTCGCCTTCCGCCTTAATGTTCAGGTTGATCTTGGCACTGTCTGAGAAAGACTTAAAGAAGTGCAAGAACATTTCGGTTGGCATATCACCGACGTATTCACGGTTGAACTGAGCGTCCCAAACAAGCCAAGGACGACCTCCGAAATCAAGTGCCACCTGACAGAGACAATCATCCATAGGCAAACAGAAACCATAACGACCTATGCCTCGCTTGTTACCCAACGCCTTTGCGATACATTCTCCTAATGCTATACCTGTGTCTTCGATGGTGTGATGCTCGTCAACATTCAGATCGCCTTTAACATGAATTGAGAGGTCCATGCCTGAGTGTTTGCCGATTTGTTCGAGCATGTGATCAAAGAATCCAAGACCTGTATTGATATCTGTCTTGCCAGTACCGTCGAGATCGAGCTGGATATCGATGTCTGTCTCTTTAGTTGTACGGCGGACCGAAGCGGTACGTTCTCCTGCGAAGAGATATGCAGCGATATCATCCCAAGATTTTACAATTCTAAGAGACTGATCAGAAGTGTTTTTTGAAGAATAGTTACCCTGAGGGTCAAGAAGAATTGCCTTACATCCCAGATTCTTTGCTAATTCGACGTCTGAGATCCGGTCTCCAATAACGAATGAATTTGCTAGATCGTATTCAGTACCATTTCCCTCAATAAACTTCTTGAGCATACCAGTTCCAGGCTTGCGATTAGGATGATTATCCTCTGGGTAATGTTCGTCATAATATTGATCCTCAAAATCAACACCTTCTGTATGGAAGACGCGAAGGATGAGATCGTTGATTTTTTCAAAACGATCACGTGGATTCGCATCGGTACCTAGTCCGTCTTGGTTTGAGACAATGATGAAGTCAAAGTCAAGTGTATGGCGGATGAATGAAAGGTTCTGAATGACACGAGGAAGAAATTCGACTTGCTCGAAACTGTCAATCTGTTCTGTCACAGGTGGCTCCACGACTAGAGTGCCATCTCGATCGATAAATAAGAGTTTCTTCATTTTTTTACGATTGTTGTATCGCCTTCAACGTCGATAGTGAAAACTAAATTCTCTTCTCCCTGATGAGCGAGAAGTTCTTCGCAAAGAAGGTCTTCTACGTATTGTTGTACAGCGCGTTTCAAAGGACGTGCACCATATTGTTTGTCGTAACCCTTCTGCCCAAGGAATTCTTTAGCTGCTTCGGAAATACTAATCTGGCATCCAAGCGAAGATATTCGTTTGATGACGCTATCCAACTCTAGATCAACGATCTGACGTATTGCCTCTTTATCAAGCTGGTCGAAATGGATGATATCATCAATTCGATTGAGGAACTCAGGAGAGAAGGTCTTTTGCAGGGCTTTGGTAATTACACCACGAGCAAGTTCATTCTCCTGTTCATTAGAGCGTGCTGCAAAGCCGATGCCACTACCAAAATCCTTGAGTTGACGACTGCCAATATTGCTCGTAAGAATGATAATGGTATTCTTGAATGATACCTTTCGGCCGAGGGAATCTGTGAGATGACCTTCGTCGAAGATCTGGAGCATGAGATTGAATGTGTCTGGATGAGCTTTCTCAATCTCATCGAACAAGACTACAGAATAAGGATGACGACGAACTTGCTCTGTGAGTTGGCCTCCCTCATCGTAACCTACATAACCCGGAGGTGCACCGATGAGTCGGCTCACGCTATATTTCTCCATATATTCGCTCATATCGATACGAATAAGTGAGTCTTTAGCACTGAACATCTCTTCAGCTAGTCGCTTTGCCAGATAGGTTTTACCTACACCGGTAGGACCAAGGAAAAGGAAGGTCCCGATAGGTTTCTGAGGGTCTTTGAGTCCGATGCGATTGCGCTGAATAGCACGTACGACCTTCTCAATCGCCTTATTCTGACCGATAACACTGTTCTGTAGAATTCCCTTCATAGCGAGGAGTTTTTGACCTTCGCTCGAAGCAACTTTCTGTACTGGGATGCCGGTAATCTTAGCAACACATTCAGCAATTGTTTCTGCGTTAACTTCAGGACGATTATTCTTCTGCTTTTCGTTCCATTCGTCACGCTGTTCCTTAAGTTGGTGTTCAAGGTTCCTTTGCAGATCACGACAAGTAGCAGCTTCTTCAAACTGCTGTGCGATGATAGCGTCATCCTTGCGCTTTTTTGCATCCGCAATTTGAGCTTCTATCTCGGCAAAGTTATCTGGTGTATTAGCACTGAAAAGATGCATGCGAGAACCGGCCTCGTCAAGTGCATCAATGGCCTTGTCTGGGAAATTTCGGTCTGTCACATAACGATCGGTAAGGGTTACACAAGCCTCAAGTGCATCGTCGGTAAAACGAACATTGTGATGCTCTTCGTAACGATCTCGGATGTTGCGAAGGATCTCGAGTGTGTCTGTTGCAGAGGTAGGCTCTACCATGACTTTCTGGAAACGACGTTCGAGAGCTCCGTCTTTCTCAATCGTCTTACGGTACTCGTCAATGGTTGTTGATCCGATACACTGGATTTCTCCACGAGAAAGCGCAGGTTTGAGCATATTGGCAGCATCCATTGATCCTTGTGCATTGCCAGCTCCTACCATAGTGTGTATCTCATCTATATATAATATAATGTCCTGGTGTTGTTGCAGCTCGTTGATAACAGCTTTGAGTCTCTCCTCAAACTGACCCCGATATTTGGTGCCAGCAACAAGACCAGCCATGTCAAGAGAGATGACTCGTTTGTCAAGGAGAAGCCAACTGACTTTCTTCTCTACAATACGCTGTGCAAGGCCTTCTACGATAGCGCTTTTTCCTACACCCGGTTCTCCGATCAAGATAGGATTATTCTTCTTTCGACGACTTAGAATCTGAGTTACTCGCTCAATCTCATCCTGGCGACCAACGACTGGGTCGAGTTTGCCTTCACGAGCAGCTTGAGTAAGGTCAAATCCGAAACGGTCTAAGGCTGGTGTACCAGAATTCGTCTGCTGAGTACGCTGTCGTGTCTGTGTCGCTCCATTTGATTGTGGGGTTTCTGAATCTTCTTCCTCGTCTTCTTGTTCACTTTCTGAATAACTATCAGTATATGTGTCAGCGGAAAAGTCCGAAGGATTCTCTTCATTGGTCTTTTCTGTTTTGTCGTAAAGACTGTGAGCACGAATATTATTCTGATCGCTTGGAGCAATGTTTTCAAGTTCTGCAACTTGTTTATAATAAGAACTATAGTCGACATTGAACTGCATAAGAATCTTGCTGACCACAGAGTGCTCATCTTTGAGCATGGCCAGAATCAAATGCTCTGGAAAAACTTGTTCGTTCTTCATCATGCGTGCCTCAAGACGAGATAGTTTCAGCGTGCGATCGCTCTCGCGAGTCATATGCTGTGTGGCATCGTCGGCAGTGTCTGTAGCACCTCCGTCGTGATTAGGGACATTATCCCAGTTATCGCTGGTAGTATCGTACATAGTCTGCTCAAGTCGGTTGCGTAAAGACTCAAGGTCAACACATAACTTTTCGAGAGCTTCTATGGCACGTCCTTGACCGAGTTTGAGAATAGCGAGCATAAAGTGCTCTGGTTTGATAAGAGGACTATGAAAGCGTTCAGCCTCTGTTTGGCTGAATTCAAAAATTTCTAACAATTGCTGGTTAAATCTGAAATCCATTCGTATCCTTTTGTTTGCTTCGCAATACCTTATTTGCCAAAATGTCTGCAAAAATAGGCATTAATATTTATTTTTAGGCAAAAAACGCCTAAAATTTTACTATTCTGTCCTCAATTTGACACAACTTAGCAAAATTATTACTATTTTTGCGCAATAATAACGATCAGCTATGACAAATAAGGAATTTTTGATAGAAGTGCAAAAAGCGTGCCACTTGGATATGCCTTTGTGTCTTTCTTTGATGGGAAGTATGCAGAAGATTATGGCCAAGGCTGCTGTGGATCAGATACCCGTTGTCTTGCCTGGACTTGGAATGTTTACCTCTCATAAACATCCTGAGTATATCCAAGAAAACCAAGCTACGGGAGCTATGACACTCTATCCTCCACGAATCTCTTATAGAATGACTTGTGACGTGGTAGATGATGCTACTTCTATTTCTGTCCTTTTAGCACAATATGCAAGTGTCCCTGAAATACAAGCAAATTCTTTTGTTAATGCTTTTGTGTCTGCAATTAATGATCACTTGATGTCTGGGGAAGAGATTGAGGTGCCTGGTATTGGATGGTTCCAGAATATTATGACCCACCATTCTGAGATGCGTCATGTTTCTTATATTCCTTCAGATCAGATGAAAGAACTTGTTAATGCTCCATTTAGCTGTTTTGAACCAGTGGTCATTAGCGAGGGAACTGCTCCTGGAAAAATACATGATAATGGCGCTCAAGAGATGATTTCTGAGGATACTCCTGTTGTGTCAAAAAATGAACTTCAGCCTTCTTCTGCTTCTGATGAAAAAGACTCATTTGAAGTTATAATTGAAAAGGAGGAAGAGGATGAGTTAAAAAAAGAGAATGTTATTGTCGAAGAATCTCAACATACTTTCCCTGAAGAGGAAAAGAAAAACGCTGAGCCGGAGTATAGAGAGGTAGGCGTAGATAGAGTAGTGACTAAAGATGAAACGGTAAGTACCATGAACCAAAAGGTTGAGGACTTTGAAAATTCTCATAAGAGTAAGAAGGAAAAATCGTCTACTAATTGGTCTCTTTATATATCTTTAGTGGTTATTCTTGCTGCTTGTGGATTTGTTGTATGGTTGATGTTTGGTGATTCTTCAGGAATTTGGGAAGGATCAGAACCTCAGGAAGCTGTAGTGGTTAATTATAATACAGATCCATTTGAACGGGATAATTTAAATAAAGAAGAAGTCTCTTTGAATGATTCATTGATCACAAGTGAAGACTTGGAAACTATTAATGAAGATTCTGATAACGCAGAGATCGCTAATGCTGAAGAATCTAAGTCGGATAGAATAGAGAATACTACTAAGGAGGAAAAGAATGATGTTCTTAAGATAGATAAAAAGGTTGATTCTATTGTAAAAGATAGTAAATCTTCGGATCCTGTTTCGAATAACTCTGCTAATAAGGATTATCATCGTATGGCCGGTCCGGATGGTAACCCAGTGACTGTCACGCTGAAACCGGGAGAACGTCTGACTCTGGTTGCTTTGGAACACTTTGGAGATAAAGCATTCTGGCCTTATATATTCGATGCTAATTCTGATAAGTTGAAAGCTCCTAATCTAGTACAAGCAGGGATGACTCTCTATTTGCCAGATCCTTCTTATTATGGTATTGATGCTAAGGATGAGAAATCGCTTCAGAAAGCAAAGAGCCGTGGTGCGCAATTGCTAAAATAAAGTTTATATATATGGATATTTTAATTTTTGGACTTTGGGGGCTCTTAACTGGGGCTATCATCTGTGGTGGCAGTGTAATTAAATCGAATAAGAGTGATGAAATTAATCTATTAGATGATGATGTAAACAAAGCTGATAAGATATCTGCTGATGTTGTGCCATCGTTAGAACTGACACAAGACAAATTAGGAGAAGAATTTGTTTTTACTAATTCTGTCGCGTCTTCTAATGATATCAAAACTCAGATTGAAGATAATGTTTCAAATGAAACAATTCAAGTTGATGATGCGATTTTTATGAATTCTATTGAGCGCAAAGTTGTACCTGAATTGAACTTGGAAGAGTCTTATTCTCTTCCTAATGGTTTGTCTATGGATCAAATTATGTTGAATAATGATGGAGAGCCTCTTTTTCATATTGTTCAAAAGGGAGAATCATTGTCTCAAATATCTCAAGAATACTTTGGAAGTTTTTATTTTTGGCCATATATTATAGACGTTAATAAACATCTTTTTGCTTCTCCAGAAAAAGTCCAGGCAGACATGAAGATTTATCTTCCAAATACAACGACATATGGTATTAACTCAAAAAGTACTGAATCAATAGATAAGGCTAAGTCGTTGATTGGTAAATATATGCATTAATATGACTACACAAGAAGAATTGAAGACCGTTACCACGTTATGTCGTGATATTTTTACGAAGAAGACATTTGATTATGGTGCTTCTTGGCGTATCATGCGTCCAGAATCTATCACAGATCAGATTTTCATCAAAGCAAACCGAATCCGATCGCTTCAGATAAAAGGAGAGAGTAAAGTAGGAGAGGGTATTCAGCCAGAATTTATTGGCATTGTCAATTATGGCATCATGGGTCTTATTCAGTTGCAATATGGCCATGCCGATGATGTTGATATGACTCCTGAGAAGGTCGTTAGTCTTTACGATGAGTATATGAAAAAGACACTGACCTTGCTTGAAGCGAAGAATCATGACTATGATGAAGCATGGCGTCTTATGCGGGTGAGTAGTTATGTTGATTTGATCTTAATGAAGATTCAACGTACCAAACAGATTGAAGATCATGAAGGCAAGACTTTGATCAGTGAGGGTATTGATGCTAATTATATGGATATGGTCAACTATTCGCTATTTGCGTTGATTAAATTAGTATGCGAATCATGAAAATTTTGATCCGTGTCCTGCAGGTACTCTTTGCGTTTGTCTTCATCTTCAGTGGTGTCGCCAAATGTATTGATCCCACTGGTACATCGCTCAAATTCAATGAATATTTGTTATACTTTGGCCTTGATTCTTTCGTGGGTTTTACGATGGGATTATCTTGGACTCTAAGTATCATGGAGTTTTTCGTTGGATTTAATCTTTTGATGGGCAGAGCATTGAAAGTGACACTCTTCTTTGCGGTTTGCATGATGATCATATTTACACCATTGACCTTGTGGCTGGCATGTACTAATGCTATTCAGGACTGTGGATGTTTTGGAGATGCCATTCATTTGACAAACTGGGAGACTTTTTGGAAGAATGTAGTCCTTGATATTATTCTTGGTCTTTTTTTCTGGAGATATAAAGATCTATATTCTCTGATTGGTAAGACCAATTATACTTTTTATGCTTATTGGTGTCTTGGGGTTGTTCTTTGGCTATGCTGGCTTGGGACAATGCGAGATCCTTGGATCGATTTCCGCCCTTTCTTACCAGGCATTAATATGTCAGAAGGTGTACTTGGTACGACAGATAATGTCACTGACTCGAATAATGAAGTTACCTATGTTTGTGTTTATAAACGGGGTGATGAAGTAAAACAATTTGAGCTTGACTCCTTGCCTGATGAAGCTGATGGATGGGAGTTTGTGGAAACTCTTGAAATAGGAGGACAGACCGAGGGAGAGGAGAACCAGGAAAAGACTCCAATGCTTGATTTTTTTGCTCGTACAGAGGATGGTGAATTATTTACAGAACAACTGTTAAATGCACCTGGGTATACAATATTGCTTCTTTCTCCATCGCTTGGAGATGCCAGTCAACACGATATTGACCGAATAGAACAGTTATATGAGTATGCACAAGACAATCAATATCCTTTTTATTGTCTTACTTCTCGTAATAGTGCTCAACTTGACGAGTGGAAGAATAATACGGGCGCTGAATATGAATTCCTGTTTACAGACATGCAGATTGTGGAGACAATCACACGTGCTAATCCAGGAGTTATGCTTCTTCATGATGGTGTACTTTGCTGGAAGGAAAACCTTGCGTCTCTCGATGTTAATTCGATAATAACTGACAAGTTAGATAAGCAAAGTTATGGCGAAATCCATGAAATCGACTATAATAAACGTTTTTTAGCACTCCTGATTTTGCTATTTGGCCCAATGCCACTATCTTTGTGCTTTGAGATTCCAAAATTCATCAAAATAATAACTAATAAACAATCCAAAAATGCGTAAGAAAATTGTAGCTGGCAACTGGAAGATGAACACCACTCTCCAGGAGGGCGTAGCTCTCGCTGAGGGTCTTAAGGAGGCTCTTGCTGGTAAGACTGTAAATTGTGATGTAGTAGTTTGTACTCCATTTATCTCAGTTGCTTCTGTTGTGAAGGCTGTTGAAGGTTCTGTAATCGGTGTTGGTGCTGAGGATTGCTCGGCTCACGATAAGGGTGCTTACACTGGCGAGGTTGCTGCTAACATGGTTGCTTCTACTGGTGCTAAGTATGTAATTCTTGGTCACTCTGAGCGTCGTCAGTATCATGGCGAGAACAACGAGATCCTTGTTGCTAAGCTTCAGCAGGCTCTTGCTAATGGTTTGACTCCAATCTTCTGTGTAGGTGAGGTTAAGGAGGAGCGTGAGAACGGTACCTTCAAGGCTGTTATCGAGGGTCAGATGGAGGCTATGTACACTCTCTCTGCAGAGGACTTTGCAAAGTGTGTAGTAGCTTATGAGCCAGTTTGGGCTATCGGTACTGGTCTTACCGCTACCAGCGAGCAGGCTCAGGAGGTTCATGCTTTCATTCGTGCTTCTATCGCTGCTAAGTACAATGCTGAGGTTGCTGACAACTGCTCTATCCTCTACGGTGGTTCTTGCAAGGGCAGCAATGCTCCTGAGCTCTTCGCTCAGCCAGATATCGACGGTGGTCTCATCGGCGGTGCTGCTTTGAAGGTTGATACCTTCATGCCTATTATTGAGGCTTGGAAGTAATCAATTTATATTGTCAAGAATTAGTGGATGTGAAGACTCTTTCATTCACTAATTCTTGATTTTTTATTTTATTCTTATGCTACGTACAATTATCCTGGCAGTATTTGCCCTTTTTCTTTCTGGAATAGCTAATGCTCAGAAATCAACAGGAATCTGCGATCATCTTGTTGCTACTGGTCGTGTATATATACTGCAGGATAGTCGTCTCTCTGAACTCCTTGGTTCTTCACCAAAGGTTTATTATGCAAATCCTGAACAGCAGGATAAAGCGAATAAGACTAAAGTTAAAGGATATAGAATTCGTGTTTTCTCTGGAAATCAGCAAGGTGTGAGTAAGAATAAAGCATACAAGATTCAGGATGAGATCAATGCAAAGATGCCTGATCTTTCTACATATGTTAGCTTTAAGACACCAAACTGGCGAATTATGGTAGGTGATTATCGCACTACTGAAGAGGCTAATTCTATGTTGCGTATATTGCGAAAAGAATTACCGTCTTATAGCAAGGAGATGTTTGTTGTCGCAGAGGAGATTGAATTATAATAAGAAGTAAGTGGTATACTTTTGATAACGATGTATTAGTCAAAAGTTTTCTGACTGTTAATTTGTACAAAGAATTTTTTTATTTTAGTCTTAGATAAAAGTTTTCTACTAGATTGAGATATTGCTCTGTGTATTCTCCTTCTTCGTTTCTTATATAGAGTGTTTCCCGACTGATTTCTTTTTGTGGGTGTGAAGATAAACACCAAGTAGCCATGCGACGTTTGCATGGCTTATTTTTTTTTGTTATTACATCACATAGGTTGATTGGATGAAGTTTTGAAAGAATGGCTGCAGTCATCACTTCTTCGTCATAGTCGGTTGGATAAATCAAGTTAAGAGTTCCTGTATTGTTTAGGTATTTGCATGCGAAGTCTGTAATCTCATCGAGTGGGAGTGAGTCTTTATGACGAGCTATAGCACGTGCTTCATCTTCAGGCTTAAGAGTAGCATTATAAAAAGGAGGGTTACTTACGATACAATCATACTTAGTCTCTGGAGCTAAGATGTGTTTTGCATAGTCATGCAAAGATGAATGAATGACTCTTATTTTATCACTCCATGGTGATCGTTGAATGTTTTCACTGGCTTGTGCAGCAGCATTCGCGTCAATATCTATGGCATCGATGAAGAAGTCAAGACTACCTTGATTTGCAATCCTTTGTGCTATCATAAGAGCAATAAGTCCTGTACCTGTTCCAATATCTAGAATACGGCAGTTTTGTGGAAGATTGTTTAGTGCAGCCCAGCTACCTAACAACACACCATCTGTACCGACTTTCATTGCGCATCGGTCTTGATGGATACTGAATTGTTTGAAATCAAAGCTGTCGTTCATGAATCTTTATAACTTATTATTCTTTTTATCCCGCCATGCAAACCAAGAAGCCAGAATGGTACCAGAAATACTATGATAAGCACAAGAAATAGCACAAGGAACTACGCTAAGAGCTGCCATCGGATTCACGGCTATTGCCGCAGGAGTAGCAAAGAAATTTCCTGCTAGCACAGTTGCCATACCAGCATTCTGCATACCTACTTCAATACTTAAAGTGCGTCGTTTTGCTACGTTAAAACCAAATATCTTACCTATGAAATAACCAAGAAGATAACCAAGTCCATTGTGACAAGTAACCACTGCGAGTGTCAAGAAGATAAGTTCAATGCCATTCTCTTCTAAACGCGGATGTACTGTGTAGATGACTCCTCCAACAATCAATGCGAGACAGAATACAGAGATACCTGGCATTATGGTTTGGATATCTTTGAAGTCTTTGCGATGACCAAAGAAATAATTGAATGCACAACCACAAGCAACGGGAAGGAGTGTAACATAACATATATTTTGAAACATTCCCCATGCATCGACTTCGATCTGCTGTCCGGCAAGCCATAAGACCATCATAGGTGTCATGATAGGTGCTAAAATAGTGCTAACTGTAGTCATTCCAACCGAAAATGCTACGTCACCATGACACAGGAAGGACATAATATTACTTGATACTCCACCTGGACAGCAACCAACGAGAATAATGCCGGCCGATAGGAAGGGATCAAGTCCAAATATTTTGGTCAGTCCATAGGCTACGAAAGGCATAATCGTAAACTGAGCAAGAGTTCCTAGAAAGATATCAATAGGTCTTTTAAGTACTGTTTTGAAGTCGTCAGTAGTCAGTGTGCATCCCATGGTAAGCATGATAATACCAAGGATAATGGAAGGACGCTGACCTTGCTGAACCCATGAAAATGTTTGAGGAAAAAAGCCACTGATTACGGCTGCAGCAATGACAATCCATGAGCAATAACGGCTCATGAAATGGCTTATAACAGGAAGATACTTAAGCATCGGAAGAATTGTGTTTGTAAAATCTGTGCAAAGATACACCTATTTTATATAATTAACAAAAAATACTTATAAAAAACATTCAATTTCTAAAATAATTGCTATCTTTGCAGCAGTAATTTTCAATATTTTATAATGCAAAGAAGAATAGAACTCCTTGCTCCGGCTCGTAATGCAGAGATTGGTATAGAAGCTTTTCGTCATGGCGCTGATGCAGTATATATCGGCGCTCCAGCCTTTAGTGCCCGTGCCGCTGCTGGTAATTCTGTCGAAGATATTGCTCGTTTAGCAACCTTCGGTCATCAATATGGTGCAAAGACCATAGTCGCTTTTAATACGATCCTTACTGATTCTGAACTGAAAGAAGCAGTGCGTCTGATTTGGCAACTTTATGAAGCAGGTGTTGATGCCCTCATCATTCAGGATTTAGGTTTACTTCAGCTAAATTTACCTCCTATAGAATTGCATGCAAGTACCCAAACCGATAATCGTACGATTGAGAAAGTTCGCTTAATGCGAGATCTTGGAATGACACGCGTTGTTATGGCACGAGAACTCTCTGTCGATCAGATTCGTGCTATTCATAATGCGATTCCTGATGTAGAATTAGAATGTTTTGTTCATGGTGCCTTATGTGTTTGTATTAGTGGACAATGTTATATGAGCGCAGCTTTGACTGGTCGAAGTGCAAATAGAGGAGAGTGTGCTCAGCCTTGTCGTCTGCCGATGGATTTGTATGGAATTACGAATGATAATACATTCGATGATAATGGATTACTTCTTGCCAAGGAGAAACATCTGCTTTCGTTACGAGATATGAATCGTAGCAACTATATAGAACAACTTATAGAAGCAGGTGTTACTTCTTTGAAGATCGAAGGTCGTCTGAAGGATGTTTCATATGTGAAGAATGTGGTGGCTTATTATCGTCGACTTATTGATTCATTGCTTGAAAAACATCCTGATTGGCAATCGATTAGTCAAGGACATTGTGTATATACGTTTGATCCTGTACTAGAAAAGAGTTTCAATCGAGGATTTACCTCGTACTTTGTAAATGGAGAACGAGAGCCGATGTGGAATTTTGTTTCTCCGAAATCCATGGGTGAATTCGTTGGAAAAGTAGTACGAGTTGGCAAAGATTCCTTTATGTTTGATGGTCAGGCTTTGAATAATGGTGATGGATTAGTTGTCGGGGATATAGGATTCCGTCTTAATCGTTACGATTCTTCATCACATTTGTGTTTTCCGCTTGATGGTGTTAAGATCTGTCAGCAGATCAAACCAGGGATGAAAGTATATAGAAACTTAGATGTTCGATTTGAACAACTGCTTTCTAAAACATCTTCAAAACGCAAGATTGCAGTCAAAATTGTTTTGAATTCAACTCCCGAAAAACTGCTTCTTGCTATGGAAACATGTCCTGAAGATAGGGTAGAAGTATGTATAAAAGGATCTTTCGATTCTTCAGAAAAACCACAAGAAGAGAATGTAAAAAAACAACTTTCAAAATTAGGCGATACAATTTTTGAGGCTGGCGAAATTTTATGGATAAAAGACAATGAATTGTTTATTCCCTTATCAATTTTAGCCGATTTACGTCGTCAATGTGTAAGCGCATTAATTGAGAAACGTGAAAAATTGCAATCTGCATCTCGCAAAAACTTCTCTGCTCCTGATTATATAAAGCGTGCTGAATTACTTGATGCAAAAGGCATTTTGCCATCAACTTTTTTGGCAAATGTACTCAATGAGAAAGCACGTCAAACCTATTCTAAAATGCATATTGAGGATGTGGAAGATGCTTTTGAAATTCAACATTCTAAAGAAGGAATGGTGATGCAAACAAAACACTGTTTGAAGTATGCATTTGGTCAGTGTCCACGCTATAAGAATCCATCTCCGGAAAAACTGTTAGTTCCAACTGCCAAGTTAGGGCAGGAGGCAATGCTTAAGATTGGTAATAGAAAATTTATTTTAAAATTTGGATGCGATAATGATTGTATTTCCAAAATTTTTACTATCTTTGCACCGCAAAAATAGGTAGACCCCTTTGGGATCCCTGAAATCAGGTGAGTCGTTAATCAAAATTTGAAACAAAAATAATTACATATATGAGCGCTCAGAAGAAAATTAAGACAGCCCTTGTATCAGTATTTCACAAGGACGGACTCGACGAGATCATTAAAATGCTTCACGCTAATGGCGTAACTCTTCTTTCAACCGGTGGTACTCAGAAGTTCATTGAGGAACTTGGCATTCCTTGCAATGCTGTAGAGGATCTTACTTCTTATCCATCAATTCTTGGAGGTCGTGTTAAGACCCTTCATCCAAAGGTATTTGGTGGTATTCTTGGTCGCCGTGACAATGAAGGCGATCAGGAGCAGATGGCAAAGTATGAGATTCCTGAAATTGATCTTGTTATCGTTGATCTTTATCCATTTGAGCAGACCGTTGCTAGTGGTGCAGACTTCCAGAGTATTATTGAGAAGATCGATATCGGTGGTATTTCTTTGATCCGTGCTGCTGCAAAGAATTTCAATGACGTAATCATTGTAGCATCAAAGGCTCAGTATCAGCAGCTCGCTGATATGCTTAAGGCTAAGGGTGCTGTGAGCGATTATGAGGATCGTATCTCATTTGCAGAACAGGCATTTGGCGTATCTTCTCACTACGACACAGCTATCCACGCTTGGTTCGAGTCACAGAAGTAATTTTCATTTACCATTTTACTTTTTACATTTGTAGATGGGTTTTTTCAATTTGACACAAGAGGTGGCTATTGACCTTGGAACGGCCAATACTGTCATCATTCATAATGGCAAGATTGTGCTCAATGCACCTTCTATCGTCGCTCTTGAGGGAGATAAGATGGTAGCCGTAGGTCATCGTGCACAGCAGATGGAGGGTAAGACTCCTGCCAATATCCGCACTGTCCGTCCTTTACGCGACGGTGTCATTGCCGACTTCAACGCTGCAGAGCTTATGATCCGCGGCCTCGTGAAGATGGCATTCAGCAACAAGCATCTCTTTACTCCACAGCTTCGTATGGTTGTTGGTGTTCCTTCTGGTTCTACGGAGGTTGAGCTTCGTGCTGTACGTGACTCAAGTGAGCACGCTGGTGGTCGTGACGTTTATTTGCTTTACGAGCCAATGGCTGCTGCTATTGGTATTGGAATTGATGTCCTTGCTCCAGAAGGAAACATGGTTGTTGATATCGGTGGTGGTTCTACTGAGATTGCTGTAATCTCACTTGGAGGCCTTGTAACCAACAACTCTATTCGTATCGCTGGTAATGATCTTACACAGGATATTATGGAGTATATGAGCCGTCAGCACAACATCAAGGTTGGTGTTCCAACTGCTGAGCAGATTAAGTTCAACGTAGGTTCAGCTCTCACTGTACTCGATAATCCACCAGAAGACTTCATTGTTCGTGGTCCTAACCGTATGACTGCACTTCCTATGGAGGTTCCAGTAAGTTATCAGGAGATCGCTCACTGTATCGAGAAGTCTATTTCTAAGATTGAGGCAGCTGTTCTTACAGGTCTTGAGCAGACACCACCTGAGCTTTATGCTGATATCGTTCGTAACGGTATTTATCTCGCAGGTGGTGGCGCATTGCTTCGTGGTCTTGATAAGCGTCTTCAGGATAAGATTGGTATTCCTTTCCATGTGGCAGAGGATCCATTGCTCAGTGTTGCTAAGGGTGTAGGTATCGCTCTTCAGAATATTGATCGATTCCCATTCTTGATCCGATAATCGTTTCCCAATAATTCATATTTGGGAAAAGACGTATATTACGAATGAAAAATCTACTTAATTTCTTTGCCAAAAACAGCCCTTTTTTCCTGTGGCTGTTTTTGGTGATTATAAGCATAGTGTTGCTGTGCCAGAATAATCCTTATCATAGGAGTATCTGGTTCGGCAGTGCCAATGCAGTAGTAGGTAGTATATACGATTTTCAGAGTAATGTGACGGGCTATATAGGTTTGAGAGATATTAATGAGGATCTTTTGAATCGTACTGGTCAGCTTGAGGCAGAAAATCTTTCTCTTCGTCAGCAATTGCTTTATTATCAAGATGAAGAGAAAAAGATGGCTGATACTATCACTCAATATGAGTATATGATGGCTCATGTGGTAGGTAATAGTATTACTCAAGCAGAGAACTATATCACTCTTGATAAAGGTGCTCGTGATGGTGTAACTCAGGACTTAGGTGTAGCTGATCAGAATGGTGTTGTCGGCATTGTTTCTAAAGTTAGTGAGCATTATTCTTTGGTTATTAGTGTCCTGAATCCGAAGCTTCGTCTTTCGGTGATGATCAAGAACAATGAGTCTTTCGGTTCATTGGTATGGGATGGAAAAGATCATCGTTATGCCATTCTTGAAGACTTGCCACGAAGTGTGAAGTTTGAAGTCGGTGATACCATTGTTACTACAGGTTATACAACCTCTTTCCCCAAAAATGTTCCTGTAGGACGTGTGTCAGAGTCTTATGATGAAGGTGGAAGTTTTCTTCGTCTTCGTATTGAACTTTTCTCTGACTTCAATCGTTTGAATGATGTGCATGTTATTCACAATGCACTTCAGGAGGAACAGAATTTCCTCGAATCACAAAGTAATCAATAATCAGTTTATCAGCTTTGGCTTTATTATATAGTATATTCTGGCTTATTATTGGAGTAGTGCTTCAGACATTACTCTTCAACCATCTACAGTTGTTTGGTGGTGTGATCCTTGTTTATGTGATTGCGCTTCTAAAGATGCCTGTAGAGGTAAATCGTAATATCCAGATACTTGCAGGTTTTCTGTGTGGCTTGATTATTGATATTTTCAGCAATACTATAGGAATGCATACTCTGACAGCTGTAACTGTCATGTGGGTAAGAATGCCGATCTTGCATCTATATATCAATGCGGAAGATGTGAAATCCGGTATACCAGGAAATTCACTGATGGGTATGTCTTCGTATATCCGATTTGCTATAACCTTGTTAGCAATACACTGTATTTTATTGTATTTTGTAGAAGCATTTACTTTGTTTAATATCCTTTCTACATTCTTGAAAGTAATTATCAGTTTGATACTTACGTTTATTGCGACCATTACACTTGAATTTGCTACTTACGATAAGTAGTAGTCCCTTTTTCTTAAGGTTCTTTGTATCCCTTGCGTTATGCAACATGATTTTGAACTCGAAAAGCGTAGATTTGTTGTAGGAGGATTAGTTTTGCTGATTCTTCTGGTCTATGTTATTCGTTTATTCTTCCTGCAGGTTGTAGAGAAGAAGTATAAGATCATGGCACAGGATAATGCATTCCTTACTCGAACGGTTTATCCGGCTCGAGGAATGATTTATGATCGTAATGGAGAGTTGCTTGTGTATAATCAGCCTGCTTACGATCTCGTGGTTACGATGCGAGAAGTCGTTGAACTTGATACACTCGACCTTTGCAACACTTTGGGTATTTCGTTAGATGTCTTTAATGATCGTATGCGAGAGATTAAGGATCGCTCAAAGAATCCTGGTTATTCAAGTTATACTCAGCAGACATTTGCTACACAGCTTTCAATTCAGGATTATGCAAAGTTGCAGCAGCGAATGTTCAAATACAAGGGATTTGAGATTCGTCCACGTACCATCCGCCAGTATAAACATCCTATCGCACCACATATTCTTGGCAATATTCGAGAAGTATCTGCCAAGGAAATGCAAAAAGATAATTATTATCAGCGTGGAGACTATACAGGAGACTTAGGTGTCGAAAAATCTTATGAGTCCTATCTACGTGGAGTAAAAGGTAAGGAGATCCTTCTTCGTGATGCTCATGGTCGTATCAAAGGCCATTTTGAGGATGGTAAATATGATTCTTCTCCGATTGCTGGTCGAGACTTAACTCTCTCAATAGATGCTGATCTACAGGCTTATGCTGAGAGCTTGATGGTGAATAAAGTAGGAGCTTTGGTTGCTATTGAACCTAAGACAGGTGAGATCCTTGCGATGGTTTCTTCTCCAACATATGATCCGCGATTGCTTGTAGGTCGTCAACGAGGTCGTAATTACAAAGCCTTGGCCAGTGATCCTTATAAGCCATTATATGATCGAGCTGTTTCGGCATCATATCCTCCTGGATCTACGTTTAAGCCTACGCAAGGACTTATCGGTCTGCAGGATGGAGCCATTACTTCTCAGACTGTTTTACCATGCCATGGAGGTTTTGTAATGGGTAACTTCCGTATGGGTTGTCATGATGGAAATGCTGCGTGGACAATTGTTCCTGCAATCTCTGGTTCTTGTAATGGCTATTTCGGTTGGTGTCTTGTACATATTCTTAATAATAGGAAATATGCAAGTATACAGGAATCATTTGAGGCTTGGAAGAATTACATGGTTTCCATGGGTTATGGATACAAGCTTGGTGTCGATATTCCGGGAGAGACACGAGGATTTATCCCGAACAGAGCCTATTATAATAAGGCGTTCCGAACAGAAAAATGGAAACCGATTAATGTAATCTCTATTTCCATCGGACAAGGTGAGATCCTAGCGACACCACTTCAGATCGCTAATCTGGCTGCAACTATTGCCAACCGTGGATATTATTACTCTCCGCACGTTATCAAAGCCATTCAGGATACAATTATTCCTGATACGTTTAATATTCAGCATAAGACGATGGTCGATCCGGTTCATTATGATTGGATTGTAAAGGGAATGAGAGCTGCAGCAACGGGCGGTACAGTATTCAGAACAGGAAATATGGATCCTGAGGGTATTGAACTTTGTGGAAAGACAGGTACTGCACAGAATCCACATGGTAGAGACCATTCGGTATTTATGGGATTTGCTCCAATGAATGAACCGAAGATTGCTGTATGCTGTTTCGTTGAGAATGGTGGTTTTGGTGCAAACTTTGGAGTTCCGATTGGAACGTTAGTCATTGAGAAATACATTAACGGAAAGATATCTCCGAGACGTAAAGGACAAGAAGAGAATATGCTCCATTCATCGACAATGATGTATATGGGCTTTATGAAATGATTTGATTAATGTCATTTTTTAGAAACTTCGACTGGTTAACAGTCATCATATATGTAATACTGGTTCTGGCCGGATGGGCAACCATCAATGCTGCGAGCTATAATTTCGATGGTGCTTCCATCTTCGATTTTGCTCGTCCGTCCGGAAAGCAGATTGTATGGTTTGGTCTGGCTATGTTCCTGATCATTGCCATTATGTGCTTTGATGTCAAGACATATATGTCCTGGGCTCCGATCATTTATATATCGGTGATGATTCTCTTGTTTGTTACTATTTTTATTGGTACGAACATCAATGGATCTCATTCATGGATTAAGATAGGAAGTGCAAGTATTCAGCCTGCTGAATTCGGTAAGTTTTCTACAGCTCTGATGCTGGCATGGCTTTTTAATGGATACAACTTTAAGTTTACACAAACCTCTAATTTCCTGAAAGCCTGTGGAATAATTCTTTTACCAGTCCTTTTGATCATTTTACAAAATGAGACAGGTTCTGCATTGGTCTATTTCTCTTTGGTATTATTGTTCTATCGTCAGGGAATGTCAGGTATTGTCTTATGGGCAGGGTTCTGCTTTATACTTATATTTGTACTTGGTATCAAATATAGTATTGAACCCGTACCAGAGGGAGTGATCCTTGAATCAGGAGAAACAATGCAGTCTTCGCTATTCGGTCAGAATCTAGTTTTGACACTCATTCCATTTTTGATAGCTGGAATGTTGGCATTCTTTGCTCATAATATGTCAGCGGCTGGCCTGATAACGATGGTTTCTGTAATAGGTTTTGGCGTGACTGCTATTATAAAGTATTTTATTGAATTACCTTTTACATTTGAATACCGTTGGGTAGGTTGGCTTATTTGTGGTTTCACTATCGGTTATTGTTTCTGGCTTTTCCTGCTTCATAAATTGAAGGAATACATGGTAGTCGGCGTCTTTTCTTTGCTATTTGTCGTCTTCTTGTATTCAGTGGATTTCGCTTTTCATAAGCTTCAGGATCACCAACGTGGTCGTATTGAGGTCCTTTTAGGAATGAAAGAAGATCTTAGGGGCGCTGGCTATAATGTCAATCAGGCAAAGATCGCTATTGGTTCGGGTGGTTTATTTGGTAAGGGATATCTTGAAGGAACACAAACAAAACTTGCATACGTTCCAGAACAGGAGACCGACTTTATCTTCTGTACAGTAGGTGAGGAGCAAGGGTTCTTGGGATGTGTATTTGTCCTTTCACTCTATGCGATACTAGTATGTAGATTGATTTACCTAGCGGAACGTCAACGAACGATATTCGCGCAAGTATATGGCTATTGTGTAGCAAGTATTTTTGCTTTCCATGTAATAATTAATGTAGGAATGGTTATCGGATTAGTCCCTGTGATTGGAATTCCACTGCCGTTCTTCAGTTATGGTGGCTCTGGACTTTGGTCTTTTACTATTTTATTATTCATCTTCTTAAAACTCGACCTTAACCGTATCGAGAAATATTAAAGTACTCTGTATGAAAAAGCGTATTGTATTTGTAACAAATAATGCACATAAGATTAAGGAAGTAACAGCACTTCTAGAAGCATGTGGTTCTGAGGTAGCTGAGCGTTATGAGATTCTTTCTCTGGCAGATATCGGTTGTACTACTGATATTCCAGAGACATCACAGACATTCAGCGGCAACGCTTTGCAGAAAGCAGAGTATGTCAAGGTTCGTTATGGATATGACTGTTTTGCTGATGATTCTGGTCTTGAGGTCCGTGCTTTAGGTATGGAGCCTGGTGTTATGTCTGCTCGTTATGCTGCAGATGAAGGTTTTGATCATGATGCGGATGCAAATAATGCCAAGCTTCTTCGTAATATGAAACGTGTGAAGGATCGTGCGGCTCAGTTCCGTACAGTCGTTGTATTGCTTATGGGAAGTGCTACGTATGAGTTCGAAGGAATCTGTAAGGGTACGATTACTACAGAAGTGCGTTCTAATCGTGAAGGATTCGGTTATGATCCGATTTTCCAACCAGCTGGTTATGAGGAAACTTTTGCAGAAATGTCTTTAGATGCAAAGAATGAGATTAGTCATAGAGGTAAGGCCATTCGTGCTTTAGTCGACTTCTTACGTCAGCAATAATTGATATTTTGTATTTAATATAATTAGGGGTATATGAATTGTCTCATATACCCCTAATGTTTTGTCTTTAGCAGAATCTGATTCTCCATTCTTGTGGATAGAGATTATTGCTTCGGTTGCCCATATTCTTTACAAATCCAAGTGGATGATTTTCAAAGCATATGAGTACATAACCAGTCGGTGTTCCTTCTGGCAATACGATTGCTTCTCTTCGTAGATAATTAAGAGCTGTTTCTTTGTCTACGTCGATTCGCGGAAATGCATCTTCTTTTACTGCTGTGCTGAGTGCTAATGAATGTGCAGGAATGACATCTTTTCCTTTGATGGTTCCTAATTCTATTCCACTCTGCAACAAGTATAGACCTTCACCGACAAGTGCATCATGTAAATCTTTATGTCTGTTAGGGATGAGTCGAATACCACTATCTAGAGTCTGTTCAATCGTTCCGTCGATGTCAACCCATTGCTTGAAGTCTATTTTGGGCAATGGTGTCTTGTTTTTATTTGAAGCCTGTTTCCCTTTATTATTTATAGGCTTGTTTTTGTGGTGTGTTACATACTCACCTTTGTCACAATTTTTACGGATACAAGCCATAAATAAGCCTTCTCCTTGTGTGTAGTGTGGCATGAAACGATAACAGGGATTCTCTCCAATCAGAGGTTTGTGGATATTCCATGCTTCTTCAGTTGGAACTTCTATGCATGTTCCTCCTAATTCGTCGCAGATCCAGGCTATGTTCTCTTCATCTTCGTGAACATTGAAAGTACATGTTCCATAGATCAGAAGACCTCCTGGCTTCAGGCATGGCCAGATTGTCTCTACTATTTCACGCTGTAAGGCTGTACAACCTTCCATTTTCTCTTTGCTCCAATCCTTGACAGCTCCTTCGTCCTTTCGAAACATTCCTTCTCCTGAACATGGAACATCTGTCAGTATAACGTCAAATAGATTATGGAGTTTACGGAAATCCTTTGGTGCATTACATGTTACAGTTACTTCTGGATTTCCCCATTTTGTAACATTCTCACTTAAGATTCTTGCTCTTCGACGATCTATCTCATTACTGACCAATTGACTTCCTTTGGGTAATGATGAAAGTAATGCAGTACTTTTTCCTCCTGGTGCTGCACATAGGTCAAGAGCAGTGACCGGCTCATCGACTAAAGAGCGTATGATGTGTGCCACAAACTGAGAAGAAGCTTCCTGCACATAATAACAACCGGCATGTAGCAACGGGTCTGTGGTGAAAACCGGTCGCTCCTTCAAATATCTTCCTTCGTTAGGATTCCATCCGATAGGAGCGGTTTTTTCTTTGATGTCATTGGTTGGAAGTTGGTCTTCTGTCATTCCTTTCTGAGAATTCATACGGACACAAGTAGTCTGTTCTGTCTCCGATAGAGCATGGATGAAGTCCTGAAATTCACTTTT
>JAZUIL010000142.1:0-6978 GCA_045642245.1 Bacteroidales bacterium | reverse complement strand
CCGATGCAGAATTGAGAGAAGATAGCATTTAAGGTTGTCTGCGAAGTTATTTCTTTGCCAAGTATCTGGTTAAGAGATGAAATAACGTCTTTTAAATCCATGTCTACGAACTCGTTACTGAGGCCGCTGGTAAGGCCTGTTAAGACGCGTTGCAAGGCTTCATGAGCAGAGTGTAAGGCCTGCTGGTGACGAGCGTTGGTGAGGATTACGTCACTCTGTGTGTCGTTGGTGCTGACACAGTCGATGAGTGCTTGCTCGAGGGTTTCGATGCCAAGATTATGCTTGGCAGAAATGCTGATGTGTGGGGAGTGAGGAGTGGGGAGTGAGGAGTGAGGAGTGGTCGGCTCACTAGGCATTTCTTCCTTGTCTACCTTATTTAATATATATATAATGTGTTGATCTTCTCTTGCCTCAATTTCCGGATAGTCAATGCCTGGTTCGGTCATGAGCAGGATGATCTGTGCACGCTGTGCGGCTTGGTGTGAACGCTCTATGCCGAGTTGCTCTATTTCGTCTTGTGTGTGACGTATACCGGCGGTGTCGATGAAGCGGAAAAGGTAACCTACGAGGGTGATAGTGTCTTCAATGAGATCGCGAGTGGTTCCTTGTATGTCGGATACGATGGCGCGGTCTTCTTTCAGTAGCGTGTTGAGGAGTGTGGATTTACCGACGTTTGGTGCACCGATGATGGCTACAGGGATGCCGTTCTTGATGGCTTGTCCGGTCTTGAAGCTGTTGGCAAGGCGCAAGACTTCTGCGTCAATCTCGTTGGCGAGGTTGATGAGGCGTGTACGGTCGGCAAATTCTACGTCTTCTTCGCTGAAATCAAGTTCGAGTTCCAGGAGCGCTGTAAGCTGCAATAATTGGTCATGGAGCGACGATAGCTTCTGGCTGATACTTCCCTTCATCTGCTGCATAGCCAAGCGGTGTGAGGCGGCTGATTGAGCGGAGATGAGGTCGGCTACGGCTTCGGCTTGCGAGAGGTCGAAACGGCCGTTGGCAAAGGCGCGACGGGTGAATTCGCCGGGCTCTGCCAGACGAGCAAGAGACCCACACCCCTGACCCTCTCCCGTCCACTTCGTTAGGGAGAGGGAGTGGTTACAACTGTTGCTATGTTTTGTATTGCAGAGGAGATCGAGGATCTGCTGCTGGATGTACAATGAGCCATGACAGGAGATTTCTACGACGTCTTCACCAGAGAAGCTGTGAGGAGCTCGATAGAGGGAAACGACGACCTCGTCAAGAATTTCTTCCTTTATAGGCGTTTCGCTATTGTCTTGTTTCTCCGTTGGGATAACGATCTGGCCGAAGGTAAGTGTGTGTGTCTTTCGGTCTTCTAGTTTATGACTCTCCTTGAATGGGCGGAATACTTTACTGCATGCAGCAATGGCATCAGGACCGCTGATGCGAATGACGGCAATGCCGCCGATGCCTGAAGGTGTGGAGATGGCGCAGATAGTATCCATTAGTTAGGAGTTAGGAGTGAGGAGTGGTCTGTTCACTTGATGTCAGTATAATCTATATAATCTCCGTCTGAAGATTCGTATCGCTTTGTCTTCTGTTCGGTCGGATGATATTCAATCTCGTCGTCCTGATCGATATTGTCGAAATTTGAATCACCTGTCCAAGGATTGACCACTTCTTTTTTCTCGCTGCGGAAGAAGTTGAGAAAGGATTCGTATAACCAAACAGCGGTAGCTCCGATACGTTCGATGAGTCTGAAACCCATGTTGACGATCGAAGAAAGTATAATGAATCCTATGAGGAGTAATAGTAAAGGTAGGCAACCGAAATAAATCATCTTACGTCTCTTACGTGTGATTTGCTATACGTAATAGCAGATTATTTCTTAATAGCTATGCTCAAAAGGATGTAGAGTAGAATAATCAGTGCTGGTGAAGCAGCAAGGTATTCTAATCCGAGAGGGCCGCTGACAATAAGAATAATGCCGGTGAGGCCAAGGAAAATATAGCGAGCTTTGTTCTCCGCAAAACCATTGTGGGCTTTCTTGAGCTTAAGGCTGAACATCGGAATCTCTGAAATGAGCAGGAAACTCATAACGAGTATAAGTACGAACCACATGGTACCAAAGACCTCTGGACTTAGGGACGTGAGCCAGTTGTGTACTCCGTCAATACGACATACGAAGGTCATACCAATCCAGAACAATGCATTCGATGGGGTAGGAAGGCCGATGAAAGAGAGGGTCTGACGCTCATCGCAATTGAACTTGGCAAGGCGTAATGCAGAGAACGCTGCCATCACCATGGCTAATGCAAAGTCTGTGGCATTGGCTTCACCCGGACCATAGACAAATCGTGCAACCTGATAAGCCAGGATGGCTGGTGCAATGCCGAAAGATACTGCATCGGCCAATGAGTCGATTTCCTTGCCGATAGGACCACTGATGCCAAGTGCACGTGCGGTCATACCATCGAAGAAGTCAAAGATAGCACCTGCTATGATGAATAAAGAAGCATAACCTACCTCGCCTTGTATGCCATAAAAAATGGCCATACATCCGCAAAGCAGGTTACAGCAGGTGATAATATTTGGAAGATTTATCAATTTCACGTTATTTCAACTTAGCGATTGTAGTGATGTTTCCACGTACATGTTGCTTCATCTTTACACAGATCTCAGCATCGAGAGGGAGGAATACATCGATACGGGAACCGAATTTGATGAAACCGAGTTCTCCGTTAATCTCACTCTTGTCACCAGCTTTGAGGTAGGTGACAATACGGCGAGCTACTGCGCCTGCCACCTGTCGCATCATGATGATAGGTCCTGCATCGCTCTTAATGACAATGGTCGATCGTTCGTTCTCAGTACTTGACTTAGGAAGGTTTGCCTTCTTGAATCGACCATCCTCATGCTCACTCTTCATGACGATACCATTGAGCGGACACCACTGGGCGTGAACGTTGGTAAGGCTCATGAAAATGCTTATCTGAATTCGCTTTTCTTTGAAATAATCTGGCTCGAAAACCTCTTCAATAGTAACGATTGTGCCATCACTTGGTGCGATGACATCGTGTAATTCGTCTCCTTTGAATGTGCGCTCTGGATAACGGAAGAAATTGACCACAATGATAAACATGATGATCAATGGTATTAAAATAGCAAACCAGAGCCAAAGCGGAGCTAAATCCTGATATACGTATAAAGTAACTGCAACGAGAAGGATAAATGCCAGGAACGTAGCGATCGTGGTGGCGCCTTCTTTATGCATTTTCTTATTTTTCATATATAAAATTAAGCGAATTCTAATAAATAATGGTGCAAAAGTACGAAAATTTGTCGAAACATCCAAATTTTTTCGGAAAAATGTGTATCTTTGCACCGTGTATTTGGCAGATTCGTCAAAAACATACAGTGAAATGATCCTAAAGGAACCCTTATGAGACATAATAGACATAACATACATAAAAATCCACGTCCTGATCGTATTGTTGCGTATACGATCGAAGAGCCATGCCAACTTCTGCCATTTATGATGGAGGTTCTGGCACCTCGCAGCCGTACGGAGATCAAGCATTATCTGGCGCATAGCCATGTGCAGCATAATGGTAATACTACGACCCAGTTTGACGAGCAGTTGCAGTATGGCGATGAGGTGGTGATCAATCTTTCTCGTCCATTTGCTTCTTTGAACAGCCGTATGGTTAAGTTGATCTATGAAGATCCTGATCTGGTGGTCATCGAGAAACAGTCGGGTCTGCTGACGGTCCCTGCTGGTCCTAATCGTAGAGAGAAAACTGCTCAGAAGATCGTTGACGAGTATGTATATGCGCAGGATGGTCGTAGCCATGCTTATGTCTGCCATCGTCTTGACCAGTATACCAGCGGTATTCTGATCTTTGCTAAGAATAGTCAGGTGCAGCAGACCTTGCGCGACTCATGGGCAACCTATGTCGTGGAGCGACTCTATCTGGCTGTCTGTGAAGGTCGACCAGAACCACCAGAAGGAGAAGTGCGAAGCTATCTGGCAGAAAACAGTGCTATGAAGGTTTATAGTACTGACGATCCGACGAAAGGCAAACTCTCTGTGACCCGATATAAGGTACTTAAGACCGTCGGTGATTATAGTAAGGTGGATATTCAGATTCTTACTGGCCGAAAGAATCAGATCCGTGTACATATGAGTGACCTCGGTTGTCCTATTGCCGGTGATAAGAAATATGGTGCACAGAGCAATCCTTGTGGCCGACTGATGTTGCACAACTACGCGTTGCAGTTCATTCATCCTGTGACACGAGAGAACCTTCGTTTTGAATTGCCAATCCCAAAGAACTTTAATTTTTAAGATATTGAAGCCCAAAGAATAATGAGCCAATCGCAGAAATCCCCTTCGTTGGGAATCTCCCTGATTCCTGTCATCCTGCTTATCGGCCTTTTGAGTCTTAGCGTTACCATTTATGGCGACAGCATGCTCGAAGGTCCATCACAATTAGTTCTCGCTATCTCTACCGCTGTTGCAGCTGGCATTGCCATGCTTGTCGATCATCATAAGTGGGAGGATCTTGAAGCTTCGATGGTCGATAGCATCAGCCGTACGATGCCAGCCAACCTGATTCTGTTTATGGTAGGTGGTCTCTGTGGTACGTGGATGCATGCCGGCATTATCCCGACGATGATCTATTATGGTCTTGATGTTATCTCTGCTCGTTGGCTTCTGGTGACAGCATGTGTGTTGTGTTCTTTGGTAAGCCTTTGTATTGGATCTTCATGGACAACGATTGCCACTATCGGCGTCGGTCTCATCGGTATTGGCCGAACATTAGGAATCGAAGACTGGTGGGTAGCAGGAGCTATCATCAGTGGTGCATATTTCGGCGATAAGATGTCTCCTTTGAGTGAAACTACAAATCTGGCTTCTTCGACCTCCGACGTGCCTCTCTTTACGCATATTCGTAATATGCTATATACGACGGTTCCAAGCCTTACGATAACTTTGATCATCTATCTGATTGTCGGTATCTTAGGCGATGCTTCTGTAGGTTCTGGCGATGCTTCATCCGCTTCGGTAGAGATGCAGCAACATCTGAAAGAGAACTTCCTGATTTCACCATGGTTACTGCTGATTCCGATAGGCGTATTCTATCTTATATATAGAGGACTATCTGCCACGGTAGTTTTGTTCATCGGCATGATGGTAGGTGCAGTGATAGTCTGCTTTACCCATTCGTTCGATTTCGCCATGCAGAGTGCTTTTGGCTCGGTGAATTATGAGACAGGTTACGCTGTGATTGATTCACTGACCGGTACACGAGGTATGGCTGGTATGCTCTACACCGTATGGCTCATTATCATGTCTATGTGTTTCGGTGGTATCATGGAGCGTTCTGGCATGCTTTCATGTATCACACACCATCTGTTGAAGATCATGGTAGGTCGCGTAAGCACAGTGTTTACCACTTGTTTGAGCTGTATTTTCCTCAATGTTACGACTTGTGATCAGTGTCTGGCCATCATCCTGCCAAGTAAGATGTATGGGGAAGTATACAGACGACTCAAATTACCGAAGCGACTTTTAAGCCGTACGCTTGAAGATGGAGGTACGGTGACCTCGGTTCTTATCCCTTGGAGTTCGTGTGGTATGACACAATCCACCGTTCTTGGTGTGGCAACGCTTGCCTATGCTCCGTTTGCATTCTTCTGCTGGATCAGCCCTATTATGACTGTACTAGTGGCTGCTATAACAGGTAGAAAGGAAAAAGCTACAGAAGTATAATTTAGAAATGAAGCAACTCTTTCGCGAATACTGGCCTTACCTGCTGGCATTACTTCCAGCATTGATCCTGCGAGATTTCTCGCCGGCCACTGAATTGCGTTATGTCAGTTGCGCTTCCGAGACATTGCAAGAAGGTAATTTCTTCTGTCTGACTTATCAAGGTGAGTTGTTTTATGAGGTGATGCCATTTTATATCTGGATCCTTGCTGCTTTGAAATGGATCTTCGGACATCATTTCATGGTGACGATTGCCGGCCTCTTCTCATTCATTCCTGCTATTGGTATCTTGTGGGTAATGAATCGTTGGGTAGAACGATTCGATACTAAGAGTTTTCGCTTATGTGATGGTAGTCAGAGCCGTACCTTGGCTTCGTTCATGCTTTTCACATGTGGTATGCAATGTGCTATGGCCTTCTTCGTGAGTCCAAGCATGTTATTCTCTTTCTTCATCGTTTGCTCACTCTATACATTCTGGCGATTGATCAGCGAAATGGGAGCCTATGGCAATCCATCGCCTGACCGAAAGATCAGAAAGGAACTGCAATGGCTTTTCGGACTATTTGTTTTCTTGGCCATCTTCACTAAGGGACTGATGGGCTTTACCATCCCGTTTGTCAGTACGACCCTCTTCCTGCTCTTGAGTGGCAAGCGTCGCTATTGGGGACGTGTCTGGAACTGGCGTGCATTCCTGCTTCTGATTATACTTTGTGGTGCATGGATCTATGGAACCTATTGTGAAGGTGGAATTCTGGCAGTCGATCAGCTCTTCCTTCAGCGTCCATTGTATGAAGGCTTTTTCACCGACTATCATGACCAGCCATGGTATTACTATCTCGTTTCACTTTGGCTCGATACTATTCCTTGGGGGCCTGTTTGTTTTGTGGTGCTCATTGCATCGCTCTATAAGCGTCTGCGTGAAGGACAGTTCTCCTGGAAGAAACCATTCGAATCATCATTGCAGAATTTCTTTGTCTGCACCTTCCTGGTTGCACTTGTTTTCTATTCGATGATTCGTTATAAGATCGATGTCAATATGCTTCCTGCATATCCGTTCCTGGTTTATGCCGGAGTAATGCAGTTGGGTCAGTGGAAGTGGCCATTACGTTGGAATTGGCCTTTGATCTGGGGTTGTCGCATCGTACTGCTTGTGATTTTCATTGCAGGATGTATGACACCATGGCTTAACATCAATGCAGGTTGCTATGGCCGTGTATGCTACCATGCTAATCATCTGGAGCGAG
>JAZUIL010000141.1:0-3808 GCA_045642245.1 Bacteroidales bacterium | reverse complement strand
TAAGGGTGAGCCTATCAAGATTCCAGGACTCGATGGTTCTGGCAAAATGGGTAAGAGCGAAGGCAACTGTATCTACATCAACGACGACGACAAGACCGTCATCAAGAAGTTCAAGAAGGCTGTGACCGATATGACTCCTGAACAGCCAAACTCAGAAATGAACGAGCCAATCAAGAACCTCTTCTACTTCCTCAAGCTCGTCTCTACGCCTGAGATCTACGATCAGTACCTCGCTGCATGGAATGACTGTTCTATCCGCTATGGCGACCTCAAGATGCAGATCGCCACAGACGTTCTCAAAGTTACCGCTCCTATCCGTGAGCGCTACAACGAGATCTACGCAGACACCGAATATCTTAACAAGGTACGTATGATGGGTGCAGAGAAGGCTCGCACCTACGTTCGTGAGACACTCAATGAGATGCGCCGCTTGATGGGATTCAGAATGTTCTGATCACACTGGCAGAAAGATAAATCACCACCTGGCAGAAATGCTCGGTGGTGATTTTTTATTGGCTATAGATAGTACACAGCAAAATTTCCTTTATAATCTTTTTAATCCATCATAGATCCTCGCAGCAACAAGAAGGCTTGATAAGCCTTCGCGAGAAGACCCAAAGTAAATCAAATAATAAAGGACACATGAGATTGATTTCCTATGATTTCTTTGATGGAGATAAACCTTCTAATAAAGGTCCTTTTAGGATGCAGATAGTATAAACTATTATAGAGTCAGGCTAAACTATAATTACTTCCTATAATTGTCGATCGTCTTCAGTTTGTCGCCAGAGAAATAGAGATAACAGTCCTGACCATAAACCCATTGCTCAAGGGTGGTGAAGGCGTTCTGAGTAGAGTTGACATAATCTGGCGTACCGAGGAGCTTACGTACCTGATCCTTCGTCATACCTGTCTTCAGCTTATCGACGTTCTTGATGAGCTGTTTCTCGGCTTCCTTGCGACGTTCCTCAGCCTTACGTTCATTCTCCGCGCGGATCTCATCGGCATGGATCTGCTTATACTCTTCGTCTGTGATGAACACCTTCTCATTACGACGTTTGTTATTATATGACAAAGCTCCGATGCCGATCTGGAATTCTTTCTTATCTGCATCCTCAAAGAAGAGGCTGACCAGTGAGTTATAGCGGTCATTATAGGTGCAGATATCCATACCTTTGCAGTGATAACGCTTATTACCGACAAGTACATATTCCGACTCGGTCTCAGTACTCCAAGGTATCATGTGGTCGTAGGTCTCGAACGTCGACGAACCTGAATGCTGATACCAGACGTCCTTGCCGATATAAGATTTGATGGCAGGAGTATAAAGTTCCTCATTAGCCATGGTCTCAGACATCAACTGGTTTTTCTCGATGAAATAATCACCCATACTGAATACCGAGCCATAGACCGATTCTCCTAAACCTCGGAAGTCAAAGACAGGGACACGTAATGGCTTATCCTGATACTTGAGGAAGAGGATCGGTTGCTTGAAATGATATCCCTTGATATCGGCGAAAGCCACCGAGTCACAATAGAATATATCCGTATGTTTGTAGAGATCCTTTGGTGTCTCCTCATTGATATACTGAGTCAGCGTGTTCATGGTCTTGTCTGCCGCCTTGGTGCCATCATAGACAATCCACTTATTTCTGAATGTCTTTCTGATCTTCACAAACTGGTCAATCGAACAGCCTGGGATATTGATCCTGTACTTCTCGCCACCTAGCCAGAGAGACATAGCACGAGTCAATTCGTTATCCGAATTCTTGACAATATATGGTACTCTGAGCATCAGTTTCTTGCCATCCTCACGTATCAAGAAACAGAGATAGTTCTGACGCTCCACCTTCTTATCCTCATTCTCGGTGAAAGCTGAGACAATGACGAAAGCATGGCCCTCAATCTCCTTGAAAGGGGTCAATCCATTCTCATCAGGAAGGAAACGGAATTTAGCACCTGTCTGTGACTTACCATTCTTATAAGCCTCTGGCAGATAGAAACAGTCATATCCTTTGACCGACTTCTTCAGTTCTGTAGAAACCGGATAGAATGTGAAACCCTCTCCTTCACGCAAAGCATACCCGTCGGCCTTGGTTTTAGATGGGGTCAACACCAAAAGTAGCAGAGTTAGTATTGAGGCAAGTCTTAGGTTCATAAATACATAGTTTGGTGTGCAAAGTTTATAAATTTTCTGCATATCACCAAATAATTTTTGAGAAATATGCTAAAAAATTTCTTCAATTCAACAAAAGTGCTTACCTTTGTACGCGTTTTAAGGCAAAAAGATATACATTTTAAATAATAGTAGTTTACTCAAACCATATACATAAATTTATAATTTCCTAAAAAAAATGAAAAAACTTCTTTTCGGCGCTTCCCTGTGCGCCACTGTCATTCTTGCCGCTTCTTGCAGCCAGAAAGCAGAAGAAAAGGGCTCCGGCATCAACTATGCCATCATGGACACTACCGTCGATCCAGGTGAAGACTTCGCTCAGTATGCAGCAGGTAACTGGACTCAGGTAAGCCCAAAACCAGCAGACCAGCCAAACTGGACCGCATTCACTTACATTGAGAACAAGAACAGCAAGCTTATCGGCGAGCTCATCCAGGGTATCGCAGCTCAGGAGAATGCTCCTGGTTCGCTCCAGCAGAAGGTAGGCGACGTCTACAACATGGTAATGGACAGCGTACGCCTCAACAACGAAGGTCTCGAGCCAGTCAAACCATATCTTGAGAAGATCCAGGCACTTGAGAGCAATGCAGCGCTCATCAGCTATGCTGCACAGAAGCATGACGGCATCCTCTTCGGTGTACGTGTAGGTGCTGATGCTAAGGATGCTCGTGTAAATATTGTCAGCGTTGGTCAGGGTGGTCTTACCCTCGGTGACCGCAACTACTACCTCAGCGAAGAGGCTGGCACCAAGAAGGTACGCGACGCTTACGTTCAGCATATCATCAATTCGTACATGCTCCTTGGCCTTGAAGAGGCTGATGCTCGTGCAAAGATGGAGACCGTCATGAAGCTCGAGACCGCTATGGCTAAGGCTAGCAAGGATCGTCTTGAGATGCGCGATCCTGAGGCAAACTACCACAAGATGACCGTGGCTGACCTCAACAAGCTCACTCCAGGCTTCGACTGGACCAAGTATCTCGTAGAATTTGGTTATGACCAGACCACAGAGCTCAACGTTGGTCAGGTAGAGCCAGTACAGTTTGCTTGCCAGATGCTCACCAAAGGTAACCTCGACGAACTTAAGACTCTCTATGAGTGGCAGACTCTCAACGGCGCTCTTGACTATATGAGCGACGCTTGTGTTACTGAGAACTTCAACTTCAACGTTAGCCGTAACGGTGCTGCTGCACAGGAGGCTCGTTGGAAGCGTGCACTCGGTATTGAGAACCGTCTCCTCTCATGGGTAGTAGGTCAGCTCTATGTTGAGAAGTACTTCCCTGCAGAGAACAAGGCTCGTATGGAAGAGCTCTGCAAGAACCTCATCGCTTCATTTGCTGATCGTATCGAGGCTCAGGAGTGGATGAGCGAGGAGACCAAGAAGGTAGCTAAGGAGAAGCTCAACAGCTTCTACGTAAAGGTTGGTTATCCTAACAAGTGGGATGATTATTCACCTCTCACCATCGATCCTTCTAAGAGCCTCTATGAGAACGCTCTCGCAGCTCAGGAGTTCCGTTGGAACCTCAGCAAGGAGAAGAACTATAACAAGCCTGTAAACAAGGATGACTGGTGGATGACTCCACAGACCGTCAACGCTTCTTACAGTCCTTCACAGAACTCTATCAACTTCCCTGC
>JAZUIL010000140.1:0-11928 GCA_045642245.1 Bacteroidales bacterium | reverse complement strand
CAGCCAATCCTCATCAAGGGAGCAGACCGCCATGAGCTCGATCCTGATGGTGGCTACGTAGTCAGCAAGGAACGTATGCGCCAGGACATCCTGGAGATGAAGCGTATGAACATCAATGCCGTCCGCACCAGCCACTACCCTAACGACGCTTACTGGTATGACCTCTGTGACGAATACGGCATCTATGTAGTAGCCGAAGCTAACGTAGAGAGCCATGGCATGGGTTACGGTGACGAGACTTTAGCCAAGAACCCATCGTACGCCAAGGCTCACTTAGAGCGCGACCAGCGTAACGTGCAGCGCAACTTCAACCACGCCAGCATCATCATCTGGAGTATGGGTAACGAGGCAGGTTTCGGTCCTAACTTCGAAGCATGTTATGACTGGATCAAGGCAGAAGATCCTTCTCGCCTCGTGCAGTACGAGCAGGCCATGCCCAACAAGTATACAGATATCTTCTGTCCGATGTACTGCGACTATCGCGACACCGAGAACTACAGCAAGAACGCTCACGGTGACTACTGGTATTTGAAGGACGTTGATTTCGACAAACCACTTATCGAGTGTGAGTACGCTCACGCCATGGGTAATTCCGAAGGTGGCTTCAAAGAATACTGGGAGTTGATCCGCAAATATGACAAGTTCCAGGGTGGTTTCATCTGGGATTTCGTCGATCAATCCATCCGCTGGCCTTTGAAGGGTATGCTGCGAAAGGCCTCAGCCGCTTCGCAGAATCCTATCTGGGGTTATGGTGGCGACTACAACGACTACGATGCTTCGGACGGCAACTTCTGCGACAATGGACTCATTGCTCCTGATCGCTCTTGGAATCCTCACGCTTACGAGGTGCAGTACTACTACCAGAATATCTGGACAGACGTAGAGCTGAACGACGAGGAGAAGCTTGACCTCACCATCAAGAACGAGAACTTCTTCCGCTCATTGGATTATGTTACAATGAAGTGGGAACTTCTCCGCAATGGCATAGTCGTTGAGACCGGTATGGTAGACAACCTCAACGCTGCTGCACAGCAGACTCAGAAGGTAACCATCGCTCCTACCATCCTACCTGATGGCGCAGAGTATTTCCTCAACGTATCTTATCAGCTCAAGAAGAGCGGTCAGATGCTTGAAGCTGGTGCTACCGTAGCTCGTCAGCAGTTCCAACTCGCTGCTGGTGCAATGCTTCTGAGCGAAGAAGGTTGCCAAGGTGGCGCTTGCCAGCCGGATGCTTGCTGCAAGGGTATCGAACCATTGCCAGCCGTAGACATCCAGTTTGATCCTTCAACAGGCTTCCTCTGTAAGTATATGGTTGGTGGCATCAACTACCTCAACGAAGGTGCACAGCTCAAGCCAAACTTCTGGCGTGCTCCTACCGACAATGACTATGGTGCTGGCATGCAAAATCGCTTCGCCATCTGGAAAGATCCTATTCTGATCTGCAAAAAGACAGAAGACGTCAAGGCAGAAGACGGTTCACGCGTCTTCACCGCCCTCTACATTGTAATGAACAAGAACAAAGAGCAGAAACTTGGCGAACTTACCTTGCAGTACACGATCGACAAGAGGGGTCGAATTGGAGTATGTCAGTCATTCCATCACAACCCTGACCTTGACAAGCTCGAAGGTCGTGAGGCGATTCCACCAATGTTCCGCTTCGGTATGCAGATGGCTATGCCAGAAGATTTTGAGCAAGTGAAGTATTATGGCCGTGGTCCTATTGAGAACTACTGCGACCGTAAGGACTCTCAGTTCATCGGCATCTACGAGAGTACGGTCACTGATCAGTTCTACTCATACATCCGTCCTCAGGAGAATGGCACTCACACCGATCTCCGTTGGTTCGACCTTTCGATGACGGCTGGTTATGGTGTGAAGAATCATACTCTGCGTGTTACTCCAGGCAATGGTAGCCTCAGCGCCAGCGCTCTCCACTACACCGTCGAGAGCCTTGACGAAGGTCCAAACAAGCACAATCTCCACTCACCGGACATTGCGCCACAGCCACTCACCAACCTCTGCATCGACTTCATGCAGATGGGTCTTGGCTGCGTCAACAGTTGGGGTGCTTGGCCACGCGAGGAGTACATGCTTCCTTACAAGGATTATGAATTTGTCTTCACTCTGACTCCACAATAATGAAGTGAGTCATTTTCAATAAAACAGGAATAGGGTTATTGCTAAATGTATGGAGCAAATAACCCTATTCTTTTGTTTTCTTAATCAATAATTCGCAGAATCTCATACCACACAATTTGAAGAAGCGCTATCTTTGCAGCCGGAAATCAATAATCAACATTTCAGGTTATTCTTTTTTAAGGTATTTTTATCAATCAAATTTAGTTATCAAAATAAAAATGAACAAGAAATTTTTCGTTGCCGCAGCCGCTTTGATGGCTGGCATCATGGCAAGCTGCACACAGCAGCAGCCAGCAGCTCCAGCAGAGGAGCCAGCAGAAACTCATGTACTTCATGCTCAGGATGTAGAGCCACTCTCTCCAGATGCAGTCATCGCTTTGCTTAAGCAGGGTAATGCAGACTTCGTGCAGCATCACGAGCACAACCGCGACGCTGTGGCACAGCTCAAGGAGTCTTCACGCGATGGTCAGCACCCATTGGCAATCGTTCTCTCATGTATCGACGCTCGTGTACCAGTAGAGATCATCTTCGACAAAGGTGTAGGCGACATTTTCGTTACCCGTGTGGCTGGCAACGTAGTCAGCGGTGACGTCCTCGGCTCTATGGAGTATGCTTGCGAGCACTCTGGTTCAAAGGTAGTAGTAGTTATGGGTCACAAGCAGTGTGGCGCTGTTCACTCAGCATGTGCAGGTGTACAGGCAGGCAACATGACTGACATGTTGGCTAAGATCCAGCCAGCAATCGAGGGTCTTAAGAATGATTCAACAGACATCGAGGATGGCGATTTCCAGAACGAGGTTGCTCGTCAAAATGCCATCAACATGGTTGTTGCTGTTCGTGAGGGTAGCGAGATCCTTCGTGAGATGGAGGAGAAAGGCGAAATCAAGATCGTTGCTGCACTCTTCGACCTCGAAAACGGCGAGGTTGAGTTCCTTTAATCCGCAAAATTCATCACAAAATACATCCATCTGTCCCACATATTTGGAGACAGATGGATTTTTCTTTATCTTTGCACCAGAAAAACAGTATTTCATATGACAACTCTCCAACAAAAACTCTTTGAGCTGCGGGATAAAGAATATGCAGCCTTCCAGGCGAAACTGACACCAGGAATTCCGGAAGAAAGTTTCATTGGGATTCGTGTCCCTGTATTGCGAGCCTTTGCCAAAGAATATGGTAAAGATCCATTGCACAAAGACTTCCTGCAGACAGTGCCTCATCAGTATTACGACGAGAATATGCTGCACGGCCTGCTAATCTCGCAGATAAAGGATTACGATGAATGTATCGAGGCCACAGACAAATTTCTTCCATATATCGATAACTGGGCCGTATGTGACATCATGTCGCCAAAAGTTTTTGCAAAACATAAGGCCGAGCTGATGGAGAAAATACAGATCTGGAGCAAGTCTGACCATACCTATACCTGCCGTTTTGGCATAGAGATGCTGATGAGTCATTTCCTCGACAAAGACTTCGAGCCACAGTATCTCGAGATTCCTGCTGCTGCACGTAGTGAGGAGTATTATGTCAAGATGATGGTGGCCTGGTATTTCGCCACAGCACTTGCCAAGCAATGGGATGCAACCATCCCCTACCTTGAGAAGAAAGTCCTAGTCCCCTGGACACATAACAAGACGATACAGAAAGCCCGCGAAAGTTTTCGCATCACACCAGAACAAAAAGAATATCTTCAGACACTAAAGATCTCAAAATGAACATTTCGCGCGAAAGGCTCAAAGGTGCATCAAGCGAAGGTGAAGCCGAAGCCGTCTATCATGAGATAAGGTCAACGAATGACTTCAAAGGCTTCGCACAACAGTTTATGCACGATGAGGACTATCAGGTAGCTCGCAATTCACTCTGGACCCTGACAAAAGCGACAGACGAGGAACTTAGCCAGTTGCAACCGATCCTGCATGAGCTGATCGATCTGGCCCTTTCGGCAGAGAATTCCTCCGTCCGACGACTGTCGCTCAACGTCATCATCAGGCTTCAGATGCAGGAGGACGACCTTCGTACCGACTTCCTCGATTTCTGTCTTGACCACATGGTGGACATAAACGAATATCCTGGCATTCAGTCACTCTGCATGAAACTGGCTTACCAGATGAGTTCTTTCTATCCGGAGCTGCGGGAAGAACTGATCCGAACCGTTGAAAGCATGGAGATAGAATACTATAAACCTGCTGTAAAGAGTGTAAGGAATAGGATTTTGTCGGGAAAACTGAAAATCTGATGCAAAACCGCTATCTGGTACACGATGGCGGTTTTATTGATCAATAATTTCAACATCGCGTACCTGATGTTGAAATTATTGAACGTGGCATGCTCTTTTGCGTACGCGATTGAGGATGCCACGCTGTAAAATAGGACGTCAGGAATTCGTATGATACCTTTTTAAAATAATAATGTTAACACTTTGTTCGAAGTGTTAACATTATTGATCAAGAATCGGAACTCAGGAAATCAGGAGATCACGTCCACAGAGTAGTAATGAACATCGGTGTCTCATCCTTTCCGTCCTTGAATCCCATCGAGCGATAGAAATCAAGTTTCGAATTATAGGCGTTGAGTACGATGCGCAGATAATCCTTATAATGTTCCTTGGTCATCTCTATCAGCTTTTGACCGATATGCTGACCTTGGTACTCCGGATCGACAAGCAGATAATGGACGTATGCCGTCATGATGCCATCATCCATCGCACAGATCATACCTACCAGACGGTCATCGTCCCATGCCGAATATACAGTTTCGTAGTTCTGCATAGCTACGACTAGCTTCTCAGGGTAATGACCTGAAGACCACTCCACTGAAAGGAATAGCTGCTGCAGATCTTCTTTTCTGAATTCGTGTATATCCTTGTAAGTAATCATGAAAGCTGAATGCTTCAGTACACGGCCTTAGATTGACAATACGCGGAGAACGGTGAGAAGTTCTGGATCGATAGGCTTATCCTTCTTGATAGCCTTAGCAAAAGGAACATTGACGATGTGATCGTTGTGAATTCCGATCATGACATTGCGCTGACCCTGCATAAGTGCCTCAATAGCGGCATAACCTGTACGGCTGGCCAAGATACGGTCAGCAGCGGTAGGTGAACCACCACGCTGCAAGTGGCCAAGGATAGAGCAACGGACATCATAATCAGGAAACTCCTCCTTCATCTTCTGTGCCAAGCCCATGGCGCCTCCATTAGGATCCTTACTCTCGGTCACGATTACCATTGCCGAAGACTTGCTCTTGCGGAAACCGTTGGCAACAAGTTCCTTAAGCTGCTCATACTGAGTCTTCTCCTCTGGGATAATCACATCCTCGCAACCGGTAGCAATAGCTCCGTTGAGTGCGAGGAAGCCAGCATCGCGTCCCATTACCTCGATGAAGAACAGACGAGCGTGAGAGGTGGCAGTATCGCGGATCTTATCGACACAATCCATAATGGTGTTCATGGCCGTATCATAACCGATGGTAACATCAGTACCGGCAAGGTCATTATCGATGGTTCCTGGAAGGCCTACGATTGGCACGTCAAATTCCTTAGCGAGATACGAAGCACCGGTGATAGAACCATCGCCACCAATGACGACAAGCGAATCGATGCCGCGTTTCTTCATGTTTTCATAAGCCTTAGCGCGACCTTCTGGGGTCTTGAACTCCATAGAGCGTGCGGTCTTAAGGATGGTACCGCCACGTGAGATGATGTTGCTCACATTCTGGGTACGGAACTCCTCAATGCTGTCTTCGATCAGGCCCTGATAGCCTCTCTTGATACCAAAGACCTTCAAGCCACTATAAATTGCTGCACGTGTGACGGCGCGGATAGCGGCATTCATACCTGGGGCATCTCCACCACTGGTGAGAATACCTACACTCTTGATTTCTGCCATAGTATAAAAGTTAATAGTTGAGAGTTAAATGCTATTGTTATCAGAAAGACACTTGGCCACGTCCTCCATCTGCCATTTTGGTGTGGAGGTTGCTCCACAGATGCCGATGGTCTCTGCACCAGAGGTCATCTCGGGACGGACTTCATCAGGATGACTGACGAAATAGCTGCGAGGATTGACTTCCTTACATACGCCGAAAAGCGCCTTTCCGTTACTTGATTTCTTGCCACTCACAAAGAGGACGACATCATGCTGACGAGCGAACTCCTTGAGGTGAGGGATGCGGTTAGCTACCTGTCTGCAGATAGTATCCTTATAACTAAATTGTTCAGGATTAGCCATCTGACCATTCATGGTCTCCACCAAATGGAAGAATGCATCGACAGGCATAGTGGTCTGACTGAACAGACGGACCGGACGAGTATAGTCGATCTTATCAAGATCCTGCTTGCCTTCGACAACGATGGCTGAGCCTTGTGTCTGACCGACAAGACCGTTGACCTCTGCATGACCTTTCTTACCGAAGATGACGATCTGCACACCCGGTTCCTCGTCATAGACTTTCTTGATACGCTTCTGCAACTGCAGTACTACAGGACAGGTAGCATCAATAATCTCTATGCCGTTTTTCTCAGCAAGGCGATAGGTTGAAGGCGGTTCACCATGAGCTCGGAGAAGGACCTTGGCGTCATGGATCTCTGCCATCTGTGCATGATCAATAGTCTTAAGGCCTTGTTGCTCAAGGCGATTTACCTCTTCACTATTGTGCACAATATCGCCTAGGCAGTAGAGATTATCGGCCTGCGACAATTGCTCTTCTGCCTTGCAGATGGCACTTACCACACCCGGACAGAATCCACTTTGCTCGTCAACGGTAATCTGCATGGAAAAATAGAATTAAAGATTGATTGCTTCGTCAGCCCACTTTCGGAGCAGCGCGTTCTGCTCAGGAATGGTCATCTCCGAATTGTCAAGGAGCAATGCATCCTCAGCCTGACGCAATGGTGTGACTTCGCGATGTGTGTCGAGATAGTCACGATCCTGGACATTCTTGAGGACCTCCTCGAAGGTGGTAGTAGTATCGCCTTTACCCTGAAGTTCAGCAAGTCGGCGCTGTGCACGCACCTCGGCTGAAGCAGTGACGAAAACCTTGAGTTCGGCATTCGGGAAGACTACGGTACCGATGTCACGGCCATCCATGACAATGCCACCTTCCTGTCCCATCTGCTGCTGAAGAGCTACGAGATGCGAACGGACAAAACCTAATGCAGCGACAGGGCTCACACAATTGCTGACCAGCATCTGACGGATCTCCTGCTCTACGACTTCACCGTTCAGGACGGTCTGCTTCTGTCCATTCTCATTGAGGATGAAACCGATCTGCACCTGATCGATCTGCTGCTGCAGTTCATCGGTCTTGATCTCCTTGGTCTCTGCATCCATCAAGCCATTTCGCAAAGCGTATAGAGTCACAGCGCGATACATGGCTCCGGTATCGACATAAATATATCCGAGGTCTGCAGCAAGCTGCTTGGCCATTGTACTCTTGCCACAAGAAGAGTGGCCATCTATTGCTATAGTAATTTTTTTCATATGCTATTTTGTAATTTATAAATCCATTTAAATTTTAAAAGGTGTAACCTAATTGGAAGGTCATAGTACCGTCTGCCAAATTAGTACTAGCATATCCCATCTGGAAACTATATGAGCGAAAAGACAAACCTGCACCCAACGCGACACCTCGCAAGAAACCTCCCTGGCCGCTGAAGCGACGCTGGTGACGATAATTATAGCTGGCTGCCAGCCAGAAATTCTGCGATGCAGTCCATTCGACACCGAAAATCAGGTGATTAAGGACCTGCTCGGCTCCGGAGAAAGTCTGTTTCTGACCATTTCCATCGACATACCCATGATCCCAATCGAGAAGATGATAAGCGGTCACAGACACACAGAGTGGCAAGTGTAGGAGCTCGCGACTCCATCCCAAATTGACTTGCGTCGGCATCTTCTGCTTACTCTCCTCATAAAGGCTCTTGAACTGTCCACCTAAATTGGTCACGGTGAGAGAAAACGAATTACCCGATGCATCATCATAGTAATTGAGACCAAGATCCACTCCCATGGCAAAAGCATTGTAGCTTTCATAAGAAGTATAGAGGAACTTCATCTGTGCACCGATATTCCAACGGTCATTGAGCGGATAGCCTATCGCACCTTCAAGACACATGTCCTTGACCGAGAATGAACCCGTCGGCAAGCCCTGAGTGTCATAACCATCGAAATGGCCATAATCGACAAATCGCATTCCAGCAGACCAACCGCCGACTTCCATAAATCGGCCAGCATAAGCAGCATAACCCATCTGTATACCAGCTAGATAATTAGTATAAGCCAGGACCGCCTGCTTTTCCATCTGCGGACAAAGAAGCGCAGGGTTCTGTTCGGCCAACGAAAGATCTGGTTCGACGACACTGATACTTGTACCTCCTAAAGCCAGACCTCGTGCAGACACAGGCAATTCAAGGTAGCCATAGCCCGACACCTCCTGGGCCCGGACGACAGTTATTGAAACGACTGCAGTGAATGCGAATATAAATCTGCGTAATGTCATGTCTTTTGAAAGGCAGATGATTTGCAAATGCCACCATAAGAACGTGCATTGCTCATATTTTGTATGCAAAAGTACCCTTTTTTCGCATCAAAAGCAATTTTTTTAAACAAAAATGTGAAAAAATAGCAGTTTTTTTTGGTCGCATATAAAAAAATGCCTACTTTTGTGCAGAGTTTTTAACCAATTAAACAAATAACATGGAAATCAAGAAAGATCCCCAAGTTGACCTTGAGCCTAGAAAAACTACCTATGCTCTTACAGGTCTTGTGGCTATTCTTGCTATTCTCTTCATCGCCTTCGAGTGGACTAACGCCACTTACCGCAAAGTAAACCTCGGAGCTTCTGATGCAGTATTCGAAGAGGAGGAAGAGATGGTAATGACAGTACAGAATACCCCTCCACCACCTCCACCACCACCTCCAATGCCTGACGTTATCGAGCAGCTCACCGTTGTAGAAGACGATGTTGAGGTTGCAGAAATCGATATCAAGAGTGCTGAGGACGATGCTAACACTGTAGTAGAAATCGTTCAGCAGGTAGAAGAGGCTCCAGTTGAAGAGGAGGAGGCAGAGGCTAACACCATCTTCACCGTCGTAGAGGACGAGCCTGAGTTCCCTGGTGGTACTAAGGCTTTGATGGAGTTCATCAGTAAGAATCTTCGTTACCCAGCTTTCGCAGCTGAGAATGGTATTCAGGGTCGTGTAACTTTGTCTTTCGTTGTTGAGAAGGATGGTTCAGTTACCGATATTCAGGAGATGCGTTCTCCTTCTGAGGACCTTACAAAGGAGGCTAAGCGTGTAGTTCAGTCAATGCCTAAGTGGAAGCCTGGTAAGCAGCGTGGTAAACCAGTACGTGTAAAGTACATGCTGCCTGTTACCTTCCGTCTGCAGTAATACATATTATGCCAGCCTGAGTATCCGAGCCTCAAGCTGGCTAATTTATTTTTCCAGGCCCCTATTATTTAAATATGAAAACACAAACCGAACTCAACACCATCATCCAAGAAGGGATCAACAATCTTTCGTATCCACAAACGGCCAAAGGCATGTATGAGCCTGTGCAGTATACATTGGCTTCTGGCGGCAAGCGTTTGCGTCCTGCTTTGGTGCTTATTGCGGCCAATCTTTATACGGAAGACATCTCTCAGGCTATCACTCCAGCCTTAGGTATTGAGATGTATCATAACTTCACCTTGCTCCATGACGATGTGATGGATCAGGCGCCTGAGCGTCGTGGTCGTGCCACTGTGCATATCAAGTGGAACGATAATCAGGCCATTCTCTCTGGTGATGCTATGGTCGGTTTGGCATATCAGTTGATCAGCGAAGCTCCTCCTCGCGTCCTGAAGCATGTCATGGATACATTCAACACCATGAATCAGGAAATCTGCCAGGGCCAGCAGTATGACATGGAGTTCGAGACCCGCGACGATGTTACCATTGACGAATACATTGAGATGATTCGCCTTAAGACATCAGTCCTTCTTGGCCGCGCGCTGCAGATCGGCGCTTACATCGGACAGGACAAAACCTATGGCAACCTCACGGAACTCGGTGTCAAGCGTTACGAGCGGCTGGATCGCGATATCGAGACATTATTCAAGTTCGGAACCAATCTTGGACTTGCATTCCAGCTGCAGGACGACTGGCTCGACTGCTGGGGAGACCCAAAGACCTTCGGCAAGCGAATCGGTGGCGACATCTTGCAGAACAAGAAGACATTCCTTCGTATCACGGCACTCAACAATGCCAAGGAGCCTGATACTGCAGGAATGACAGAAGAACAAAAGATCGAAGCCTACAAGGACTTCTACAAGAAATCGGGTGCAGAAAAGGCTTGTCGTCAGGCTATCACCCACTACCACCAAGAGGCGATCAAGGCTTTGCATCACCTCAGTGTACCACACGAGAAGATTAAACCGCTCAAGGATCTGGCCGCAAAGCTGGAAAATCGTAATGTATAATTACGGAGTGTGTCCTATTTATTATTATTAGTCTTTAGTATTTATTCCCCGTGCCATATCGCAGATTACCAAATACGGACCTGAGCCGCATTGCAGCTCTCCAGGCGGCCATCAAGATGGAAGGCCACAAGGAAAATGGAGAATTGGTGCTCAGCTATCAGACGATCAGAGACGCTCAGCAGATCTTGTCTAAATTCAAGAACCAGCAGCGTCAGTATCAGCAGTACTATGACCAGTTCATCAAGATGTCTAAGTCGTTCCGTGAGGAACAGCGTACTGCACATATGTATGTTTCGCATTTCATCCAGGTTCTTAATATGACCATTCAGCGTGGAGAATTGCGCAAAGACATCAAAGAAGGTTATGGCCTTGACCCTGAGAGCTTCAAGATCCCAACACTCAAGAGCGATCATGATGTAGCAGAATGGGGCGAGAAGATTATCCGTGGAGAGGAACAGCGTATCGCTCATGGTGGTGTACCTATCTACAATCCTAACATTGCTAAGGTAAAAGTACATTTCAGCATTTTCGCTGATCACTACTACAACATCAATACGCTCAGACAGAACATTGCAAAGCATCTGCAGGAATTGACAGACATGAGACCTCTGGTTGATGATCTGTTGCAGGATATCTGGAACCAGATTGAGAACTGCTACAACGATCTTCCTCTAGCTGCCAAACTCGAGAAATGCCAGCAATACGGCATAGTCTACTTCCTCCGTTCAAGCGAGAAAAAGCAGATTGAAGCAGAGAAGATGCAAAGTCGTCTCGAATTTATCTAATCTCCTTTATCTATTATATAAGGTATGATTATCGACACCCATTGTCACCTGATTGATGAGGCCTTCACCCAAGACGTGGAGGCCTGCATTGTTCGTGCACAAGAGGCAGGCGTGAAGAAAATAGTACTTGCCTGCTGTGATGAAAGTGAATTTCCGCAGATACTCAGTCTTTGCGAGCGCTATCCTGGGGTATTATTTCCGTCTATCGGCATCCACCCGGAAAATATGGCAGAAGATGTCGACGCTCAGTTTGCAAAACTGAAAGATCTCTTTGAGAAATATGGAAAGCCGTTAGCAATTGGAGAAATTGGCATCGACCTGCATTGGGACAAGACGAGACTCCGCGACCAGCAGAATCTGCTTTGGGATCAGTTAGACCTTGCCGCCAACCATCACCTTCCTGTATTGCTTCACATCCGCGACGCCATGCCTCAGTTTCTTGAACTGCTTTACAAAAGACACAATGATTATAAAGGTACGATGCGACCACGCGGCATCCTGCATTGCTACAGTGGCACAGCACAAGAAGCCAAAGAAGCT
>JAZUIL010000139.1:0-6974 GCA_045642245.1 Bacteroidales bacterium | reverse complement strand
GTTACCCGTGAGAGCCAGAACACCATCCTGCGCCGTGCGAAACGAGAACTCGGCGACGTGAAAGGCCTGAAAGCCAGCATTGAGGAGTATATCTACTCCGAAGAGACTCCTGTCTATGACCCGATTGCCGACTATCTCAGCACGCTCCCAGCATGGGATGGCCGAGATCGTGTCCGCGAACTCTTCCAGCGCCTCCCTGGTGTGACCGAGGAGCAGATCTGCCAGCACAGCGTCTGGCTAAGAAGTTGTGTGGCTCACTGGCTACAGCTAGACAATCTTCACGGCAATGAGCAGATCCTGACGCTCATCGGTGCACAAGGCTGTGGCAAGAGCACCTACTGCGCTCAGCTTCTCCCTCCACAGTTCCGCGAGTATTACCTCGATCATGTCAACCTCAGCAACAAGTTCGACAAGGAGATGGCACTGACCAGCAACCTCCTCGTCAACATCGACGAGCTTGACCAGATCAAGTCGGGCAAGCAGGCCGAACTGAAGCAGATGCTCTCGAAGATCCAGGTCAACGGCCGTCCTATCTTCGGACGAGCTCAGCGTCAGCGCAAGCGTTACGCCTCATTCGTTGCCACTACTAACAACCCTCGTCCGTTGCAAGATACGACCGGCTCCCGTCGCTACTTATGTGTGGATATTCCGCAGGATACGATCATTCCGAACGACCGCGAGATTGAGTATGACCAGCTTTATGCGCAGGTCGTTTATGAGGTCCGCGAGCAGAAGCTACCTTACTGGTTTACGCCAGCCGAGACAAGACGCATCGAAGAAATGAACGTGAAGTTTCTGCACGTCACAGATCTCGAATCGATGCTTTCCGCTTGTTTTCGTCGTCCTGAAGCTGGAGAACTAGTTATGCCACTGCTGACGCGTGACGTTGTGTATATCCTGTGCAAGAATTTCCCAGAAGTAAAACCAACACAGGGTATGGCAGTCAAGGTCGGTCGCATCCTGAAAGCCTTGGATTATGAGCACAAAGCCTCAAATCAGGGTTCCGCGTACTTCATCGTGCCGATCAAGAGAGCTGCATGACGAAAAAAACCTTCACTCCTTCACGACCGAAATTTATTCTATTGAGACATAAGTATTTCGATATCCAAAAAAGAGTGAAGGATAGCAAAAAGATCCTTCACCATCCTTCACTCATCCTTCACTGTAATTTCTTTCTATGAATCAGCAAGATAGAGGGGCAAGTGAAGGAGTGAAGGATTTTTTCGCATTTGTAATAAAATGAAATCATGGTTATTGATTTCCCATTATGAATCATTTACAGGCCAGATAGTAGGGCTCTTTTTAGAATTGTCCTATATAATTGAGAATATTTAAGCGTCTTGTTTCTGATTTGAGAAAAAATAGTTGGTAGAAAGGAATAAATCACTTATCTTTGCATCACCGATAAATAACTAGCATCAAACTTAGATATCGAAATATGAAGACACACCTCCTACTCCGCCAATATACATGGCTGCTCGATACTATCAATCGTGCATGACTCTCATTACACCAGACCGTAGATTTCGATGCAAAACTCTTCTTTGAGAACTATTTTGGTGTCTATGTAGATTCTTCGCTCTCTCCTGAACGTGTTGTCCTTCGAGCATACGGCAAACAACCTGACTATTTTCGCACGTTACCTCTGCACTCGTCTCAAAAAGAACTCATTACAGTTACGGATGAGTTTGAACCCTATACGGATTTTGAGTATCACATCTCTATTACCTTCGATTTTATCAGTGAGCTTTTGTTTAAGAATTCCTGGGTAGAGGTCATTGAAGCGGCTTCTCTTCGTGAGCAGTTTATAGCTAAAATTGAGGAAATGAGGAAAAGATATAAGGAAAAACAATAATAATTCGAAAAAATATTACTCTTTATTTTGTTTCGAATAAAATATAGTGTATCTTTGCGGCGAAATATTAACAATATTATATATCGCTATGTTAGGAAAGTGTAATACGGATCCCGTTGTACGTGGTAGCAAGGCTGCCATGGTACGAGACATGGCTATACGCTCAGCACGTCATACCATGTCAACACAAAAATCAAAAAAGACTAGAACTGGTGCTCCTGTGACGATTTCTAACGATAAAGTATCTATCACATGGTAACACCTCATTATGAACTTGAAATACGACCCGCTTCTGATTTCAGTCAGTTAGCGGGTTTTTGCTGTGGTTTGGAAGAAATGGATAATTTCATTCATTCTCGATTGGCAACTTGTGACCAGATTCATTTCGTCAATACATTTTTTGTATTCCATGGAGAAGAGGTGATTGCCTTGTTTTCTCTTAGTACAGGTAGCGTAATCCTTGATTCTGATGACTTTGAAGATATTCAGATGGGAGCAAGAAACAGGATGCATTCTCTTGAATTTACCACAGATGAAGATTTTCTGGAAAACTATTTCTATGTGCATCGTACTTTTCCGACAATAGAGTTGCAGTATCTGGCAGTTCGTGAAGATTATCGTTCGAAGCAGGATTCTTCGAGTGAAAAACTGCATGTAGGCAAGGTCATTATCGATGCTATTGTAGCGAAGGCTAAAAGTCTTGATCTCGGTGCGATGTTTATTTCTGTCGATGCCTACGATACTGACGAATATTCTGCAGTTCCATTCTATGAGAAATGTGGCTTCGGCGTTGTTGATGTCGTCCGCAAGAATGATATCCGACGTATGATCAAGACGATTTGGGAAGAAGAATAAGTCTTTTTTTGTCCCCATCAAAATGATTAGCAAAGTGTGGAAATATTGACTACTCGAAACAATAGTTGATAATAAGGAACTTTAAAATAAAATATTATGCCTCAATATTCAGTAGACAGTCGTACCATCGAGAATGTGATCGGTTACATAAAGGATGGTCAGATTTCAATACCAGAAATTCAGAGACCATTCGTATGGGATGGCTCCAAGATTCGTGACCTGATTGATTCCTTGTATCATGGTTATCCTGTTGGATATCTGATTGTATGGCAGAATCCTAATATGAAGGATAAGGCTGGTCATACAACAATAGGAAAAAAGATAATGATTGATGGGCAGCAACGAGTAACAGCAATTATGGCAGCTATTGTTGGTTTGAAGGTGCTTGACCAAAACTTTATTGAAAGGCCTTATAAGATTGCATTTAATCCTTTTGCTGCAGATACTGACAATTGTTTTGAGGTTCAGAGTGCTGCTATCTTATTAGATAAGAGATGGATTCCTGATATTTCAGTCCTCTTCAAGACAGATTTTGATCAATTTACTTTTATTGATGAGTATTGTAGCCTCAATCCAGACATGCCAAGGAAAGACTTGAATGCTCTCATTAATCGTGTTACGAATATTAAGAATGCACCAATCGGTATTATCAATCTCAGCGAAGGATTATCTATTGATGAGGTAACTGAGATTTTTATTCGTATCAATAGCCAGGGCAAGTCTCTTACTCAGGCAGATTTCGTTATGTCAACTATTGCTGCTGATACGAAGCATGGTGGTAATATGCTTAGAAAGGCTATTGATTATTTCTGTCACCTCGGACAGAGTCATGATTTTATCAAGCAAATTGAAAAGGATGCTGAATTTGTTGATTCAGATTATTATCCAATTATTAAATGGTATGCTAAATCGGAAGGAGGTATATTTACTCCTACTTTTGATGACTTGATACGTACTGCGTTCATGAGTAAGTACTATCGTGGAAAGATGGCAAACCTTACAGATTTGCTTCATGGTCGCAATTTTGAAACTCGATCATACGAGGAAGAAATACTTGCAGATACATTTGAGATGTTTACTGATGGCGTAAAGACTTTCATGGATAAGTATATATTTATTCAGTTCGTGGAAGCTATAAAATCTGCAGGTTTTGTGTTTAGACGTTTGATTAAAGGTCGTATGGCAATAGACTTTGCGTATATGTTGTTTATTCGTTTGCGCAATGATAAATCGATTGATAAATTGAAGGTTAATCATTATGTGCAGAAATGGTATGTGATGTCTGTCCTTACAAGTCGTTATGGAGCTTCTCCAGAATCTCAGATGGAACGAGATCTGAAAGCCATACAAGACAAGGGATTCTTGCGTTTTTATGACGAGGTAATGGCAAACTATGGTGATGACTATTGGAATGTTTCTTTGCCTCAAACACTCCAGACTTCTTCAAGCACTGCTCCTGCATTCTGTGTATATTTAGCGGCACAATGCAAGATGAATGATGATTCTTTCTTGGGTAATGGTTCGAAGGTAAGAGATTTGCTTGATACAGCCGACATTCATCATCTATTCCCAAAGAAGTATCTTCAGAAGGAAGGAATTAAGGCTATCGTACGCTATAACCAAGTAGCCAATTATGCTGTTTTGAGTAAACCTGTTAATATAGCAATTGGGCCAAAACCGCCTTTTGAGTATATGAAGGAAATCAACGATGCTTGTTTGAATGGTCAGGAATCTAAATACACAACTATCAAGGCCTTAGAGGATCTTGAAGCGAATTGCCGTTTGAATTGTATTCCAACAGGATTTAAGGATATGTCTGCTGAAGATTATGATCGTTTCCTTGAACAACGTAGAATTTTGATGGCTCAGAAAATAAAAGAGTACTTCTATTCTTTATAAAGAGTTAGCAAGGGGTATTCTTTGTGTTGTAGCTCGAACGTATGCTCAATCACGAAATCCTGTATGACCACCTACACCATCCACATTTTCTGTCTTCGGCATTGAGATATGTACGAAGTCAAAGTCTAATTCTGATTTTTGTGAAAAAATGGGAAAGGCAGAAGAAATGTTTGTAAAATCCTTGAATCTATAATTTTTTTTATAACTTGTTCCACGATTTTGTACAACTACCGCCTATCTTTGCACCACAAAACATTTATAACCCTAAAAATTTAATGTTATGGCAGCAAAGAAATTAAGCAAAGAAGAACAGAGGATTCTTCAAAAGATCGAAGAACGCATGAATCGTCCCAAAACAGCAATCTTTCAGAAACTTGAAAGTTCAGATTTGTTACTTGCGGTCAGTTGGATGTATATCTCAAATAAGTATTTTGAAAAGTCTGCTTCATGGCTTCATCACAAAATCGATGGCTACGACAAAGAAGGTAATGTTGTCGAGTTCACAGATGATGAGATCAAAACACTGAAAGACGCGATCAAAGACCTTTCTCAAAGATTAGATAACTTTGCAGATACACTTTGAATTGGTTTGATTTTTTTTTTCGATAACCCTAGGAAAGGTCAACGAGACTGATGCAACAAGATTATATTCGTCTGTGGACATACCAACCTTTATCTATATATAATATGGTGATGGAAAAGAGCATTGCGTATTGTTCTGAAGAAAGTCCTTTTTCACAGGAGTTTCCTTGGGCATACCGTTGGATGGCAGAGCAGATGAGAAAGAGGTGTGATACGCCAGAAATTAAAGATATCCAGTTCCCGCTTTGGGCATGGCAATATTATCGTGGAAAAAAACGGGCAAAACCACGTAGGGCATTTGATATGGTAGAAAGTTATCAGGAAGAGGTCGTGTATATGGAACTCTTATTACCAGCATCAAGGGTTTTGTCAAGTGACTTCATCCTATGGCATAATGTACTCAATAAGTGGTGTATTGATATCGGAGATGATATGGAAATGCAGGTGACGTGGGAAAGGATTTTTGACAAAGATTTTAACCACCTAGACTGGACGAGGAAAGCTTGGGAAGACCGTATTATTCAATCAACTTTCTGGTGTCTGAAGAAAGAAGACATTGTCTATGCAGACTTGCTGAAGCGTCAGGAAGGAAGAAAGGCTTTGCATAGAATGCGATTGTTCCCATGAAATGATATTGCCCGCTGATTCAATCTTAGTATAGTCTTATTTTAAATATATTCTATGGAATTTGAAGGATAAATATAGTTTTATTGGAGTGATATTTGTTTTTATATATAGAATGTGTTACATTTGCAGCAAATTTTCAGACTCCAATAATTCTGTAAATATATCATGACGGCAAAGTATGGCTGAACCAACAACCAGATCGCTGAACTTTTTGGGACCTCTGTTCCAAGTATCAGTATGCATATATCTAAAATACTGAAAAAAGGCGAGTTACATTCGGATTCAGTTATAAAGAATTACTTAACAACTGCCACTGATGGAAAACAATATAATGAAAGCGTGCCAAGGTCAAATGACTCTTGACACGCTCTTTTAATATGTGTGAATAGGTAATGTGGTCGATTAAAGGCTGTCGCCGAAATCCTGACGGAACTTCTCAGCGAGCTTCTCCTGCCAGTTGCCGATCTGCTTCATGCGGCCGAAGAAGAAGCGGAGCACCTCTGGCTCCTCAACCCACTCAAGGCCACCGATGAGCTCGCGGTTATCCCAGAGCCACTTAACACGGTCAGCACAGTACTTGATCTGTGAGAGGGTGAATACACGGCGTGGAACGGCAAGACGCTGCAACTCGAGCTCTGCATAACGCTCGGTGCCATCTGGCTCACGCTGCTCTGATACGGTACCACGCTCCATACCACGGATACCACCAGCGATGTACATAGCTGCACCTACTGCGGCTGCTGGATACTGGTTGTGAGGGAGATTTGGTACGAATGCACCAGCGTTGAGGTGACAGCCAAGGCCACCTGCAGGGAGGATGACAGGTACACCGTAATCGGTGAGCTCCTTAGCGAGGTAGTTGATGAACTCAGGACCCTGTGAGATGTACTCCATATCGAGTGACTCATAAAGACCTACTGCCATTGACTCCATGGTGCGTACGTCGATACCACCATAGGTAAGGAAGCCTTCGTAAAGTGGGATGAAGCTCATGAGATCCTTGTAGATCTTCTCGTTCTTGGTGGTGATGATACCGCCCTTAGAGAAGCTGAGCTTACGTGCTGAGAAGTAGATGAGGTCGAAGTGATCAGCGAGGAGCTTGTAGATCTCGCCTACCTCCATGTACTTGCAGCGTGCTTCACGTGTCTTCATGAAG
>JAZUIL010000138.1:0-2289 GCA_045642245.1 Bacteroidales bacterium | reverse complement strand
AGCGGTAACGTTGACTCCTGCCTGAGCCTTGAGCTGACGGATAGCGAAAGAGATCTCTGGAGTAGGGCGGAGGCTCTCGAAGAGATAAACCTTGATGCCGTTAGCAGAGAAGATGTTAGCAACGGTCTCAGCATACATACGGCCATTGTTACGGCAGTCGTGACCTACGACAACTGCTGGCTGCATGTTAGGGAAAGCCTTGTTGATATAGTTAGCAAAGCCCTGTGTTGCCATACCTACAACGTACTTGTTCATACGGTTGGTACCAGCACCCATGATGCCACGGAGACCACCAGTACCGAATTCGAGGTTCTGATAGAAAGCATCAATAAGTGGAGTCTTGTCCTCGTTCTCGAGCATAGCCTTTACTTCGGCCTTGGTTTCCTCATCGAAACCTGCACCAAGCCAGGTCTGTGCCTTAGCGGTGCAATCTTTAATAAGCTGTTCGTCCATGATATTTATTATTAATGATTGTTTTGATTGTTCTTCATTGTGGGTTAACGAAAGAAAAGGAATGGAATCTCATCTATGATGAAACCACGACATTCCTGCGCAAAGATAATCGGTTTTTTCTGTGAAAGCAAATTTTGGAGGCAAAAAAAGGCGAAAATATGTTGCGTAACATATAAAAAAGAGTTTCGCGCGATTATTCCGTGATATTATTTGCATTTTTGGAAAAAGATGAGTACATTTGCAGCAAATTTTATGACAAAGATTGTTCATTTTAAATAAATATAGCTATGAAGAAGATTTTTGCTTTTATTGCGATTTTGTCCGTAGCAACTTTCGCTTTTGATGCAAAAGCTCAGCTTTCAGGGATTGAAGGAATGCCACCATATAAACTGGGTGTTACAATGGGAATGAATTTGTCTAATTTTTCTGGTAGTTTCCCAATTGATATTCATGCCGATAAAGTGATTAATAAGTATTATGATATGACCATGGGTTTCCAATTTGGAGCTAACTTAATGGTGGATGCTTCTCCAATAATACCAAATACTTATGCAAGAGGTGAAATTAAGTATTCTCAGAAAGGTGCAAAGTGGCAAACAAATGCTATTACAGAAAATATTACTACGCATTATTTTGAGATTCCAATTCATTATGGATATGCATGGTTTATTAATGAAAATTTGTCTTTGATGGCAGAAACTGGTCCTTATTTTGCACTAGGTTTTTCAGGTGTAAGTAAACAGCATACGTCAGAATATCAAATGCCGGATGTCGGGGTTTTTGATAGTTTTGGATATAGAGGTAATCGTTTTGATATAGGCTGGGGTGTTCAAGCAGGTGCTATGATTTCAAAAAATTATCAGGTTCATGTAGCATATGATTTTGGTTTCATCAATGTGACTAAGGACTTCCTACAAAACCGCAATCTCAGTATAGGCTTCACTTGGTTCTTTGAGTCTTTGTTCGAATAAATCCTTATTTATGGCAGAAAGTAATTTCGTCGATTATGTAAAGATCTATTGCCGCTCTGGTAAGGGCGGTAAGGGATGTTCGCATCTTCATCGTGCCAAGTATGTACCGAAGGGAGGTCCTGATGGCGGTGATGGTGGAAAGGGCGGTAGTGTGATACTTCATGGTAATCGCAACTACTGGACTCTTCTTCATCTTCGTTATCAGCGTCATATCTTTGCCACTGATGGTCAGGCTGGAGCTGAGAATAAGTCATTCGGCAAAGACGGTAAAGATGCTATCATTGAGGTCCCTATGGGGACTGTGGTCTATGATGCAGAAACCGGAGAGTATATTTGCGAGGTAACTGATCATGACCAGAATGTTGTATTGCTGAAAGGTGGCCGAGGTGGTTTAGGAAACTGGCATTTCCGTACTTCGACCAATCAGGCACCTCGTTATGCACAGCCTGGTGAACCATGTATCGAGCGATCAGTCATTCTTGAGCTTAAGTTGTTGGCAGATGTTGGCCTCGTTGGTTTCCCAAATGCAGGTAAGAGTACATTGCTGAGTAGTATTAGCGCTGCAAAACCTAAGATTGCAGACTATCCTTTTACGACCATGGAACCGAATCTCGGTTTGGTGCCATACCGTGATAACCGATCATTTGTGGTTGCGGATATTCCAGGTATTATTGAAGGTGCTAGTGAGGGAAAGGGCCTAGGCTTGCGATTCCTTCGCCATATTGAGCGAAACTCTACTTTGCTCTTTATGATTCCTGCTGATACGAATGACATTAAAAAGGATTATGAAATTCTCCTCAATGAATTGAGAACGTATAATCCTGAAATGATGGATAAGCAGCGTCTGTTGGCTATCACGAAATGT
>JAZUIL010000137.1:0-2987 GCA_045642245.1 Bacteroidales bacterium | reverse complement strand
GCTGAAAGCATCTAAGTGCGAAGCTGGCCACAAGATAAGAATTCCATTCAGGGTAGTCATAGACGATGACATTGATAGGCTACAGGTGTACGCATGGTGACATGTTCAGCCGAGTAGTACTAATCACCCGAACACTTCTTTTCAAAACAAACAAGGCTCGAAAGAGCGAACAAACAACAAGACAGGTTTTCAAGAACGATCTGCTTAACGAACAAAACTTTTCAATAGGTCAAAACTTATAACAGGTCAGACAGAATAGAATACTGGAAGACTTAGTCACACGTAAGGCCGTTATAGCACAAGGGCTCCACCTCTTACCATTCCGAACAGAGAAGTTAAACCTTGTAACGCCGATGGTACTGCCAACGCGGGAGAGTAGGAAGCGGCCACCTTACAGAGTACTGGACAGCTATAGTCCGGTACTCTTTTTCTAAGGGGGATTAGCTCAGCTGGCTAGAGCGCTTGCATGGCATGCAAGAGGTCATCGGTTCGATCCCGATATTCTCCACATTTATTAGAGAGGAGTTTTATATCTCCTTATTGAATTAATTAGGGCTTTTCTCGAACAAAGAAAAGTCCTAATTTTTTGTATGCTAGCATTTGCAGTATTTTTTATTCTTTTATATGATCGTATTATTATGGATAGATCGAATCCTGATAATATAATAATTAAGGATAGGAATCTTTAAGGAGAGAAATTCAGTTTTTACACATTTGTTATAGTTGCTTTTTAGTATCAGAGACTTACTATATTATTTAAAAAAGGTGTACATACGATAAAAACAGATTAATATTTTGAATTCACAAAAAAACTAATTATATTTGCACCGTAATATCCTTTAATGTAATCTATGGCAGACTATATTGTTTCAGCAAGAAAGTACCGTCCTGCGACATTTAATACCGTCGTAGGACAAAAGGCGCTTGTGCAAACGTTGAAAAACGCGATTGCTAATAATAAGTTAGCGCATGCATACCTGTTCTGCGGTCCTCGTGGAGTAGGTAAGACGACGTGTGCTCGTATTTTTGCTAAAACGATCAACTGCGAACATCGTACAGCAGATGGTGAAGCTTGTAACGAATGTGATAGCTGTAAGTCAATGGGAGAACAGCGATCATATAATGTCTATGAACTTGATGCTGCTTCAAATAACTCAGTAGATAACATCCGTGACCTTATTGATCAGGTACAGATTCCTCCACAGATAGGTAAGTATAAAGTCTTTATCATCGACGAGGTTCACATGCTGTCAACACAGGCGTTCAATGCTTTCCTGAAGACTTTGGAAGAGCCGCCAAAGCATGCAATCTTTGTGATGTGTACAACTGAGAAGCAGAAGATTCTGCCAACCATTCTCAGTCGATGCCAGACATATGATTTCCAGAGAATCTCTACACAGGATATTGCAGATCAATTGTCATTTATTGCAGGACAGGAAGGAATCAAGACCGAACCACAAGCGTTGCTGACCATTGCTCGAAAGGCTGATGGCGGTATGCGTGATGCATTGTCAGTGTTCGATCAGATCTCCTCATTTACGAGTGGCAATGTGACCTATCAGTCTACGATTGAGAATCTCAATATTCTTGACTATGAGCTATTCTTCCGACTGACAGATGCCGCATTGCAGGGAAACATCCCTGCCGCAATGGTGATGTTAGACGAGGTGATACGCAAAGGATTCGATCCTCAATATTTCATTGGAGGATGGGCCAGCCATCTTAGAGATCTGATGGTAAGCCAGGATCCTGCCACGTTGAAACTGATAGAGGCTGGTCCTGAGGTGGCTGTGCGATATCAGCAACAAGCTTCCGTTTGTAAGCCATATTTCCTGTATAATGCGGTCATGATTGCGAATGATTGTGATTTCAATTATCGCAATTCGCGCAATAAGCGACTCTCAGTGGAGATTGCTATCGTAAGGATTTGTCAATTGATGAATCCTATTCCAGCTCCACAGCAACCACAGAAGAGTCCGATGCAGAACGTACAGGGCCAACCTTCAGCTCCAGTTCAATCAACAGTACCACCAACAGCTCAGACCCGTCCTGCAGCGCCTGTAACGCCTCCTCCATCAACAGTTGCACCGCAGACAGCAAGACCTGTTCAAGTCGCTGCTCCTCCTACAGCAAGGACTGCGCCTAATGCGCCTGCAACTCCGGTTAATTCAGTACCACCAGTTACTTCTGCTCCAAGAACAGCACCAGCAACCGCTCCAATCCAGCGAGGTGCAGCAATGCCAGGAAGAGGAGTTTCAATCATGGCATCGCTCCATAATTCAGGTACTGGCATGGGAAATCCTTCTGCACAGGCAGGTATACAGCAGAGAACTGAAGAGCAGAACGAACCTGTAGACGAATTTGCGCTAATAAAGGAATGGAATAATTACATCGAGAATATTCCTTCTGAGAAGATTCTGATGACTGCGATGCTGAACAGTCAGGTCAAGTTGCTGGAAGGTACGCACGTGGCTGTAACCGTCATGTCAGAAGAACAGCAGCAACGTATTGAAGAGCATCGAGAAGAGATCCTTCAGCGCCTGCGTCAGACACTTCACAATTCGCATTTGCAGATGTCTTTTGCCGTATCGAAAGGCGATGGCGTGAAACTGGCTTTTACCCCTCGAGAGAGAATGGATGAGATCCAGAATGCGAATCCAGAGATCATACAGGAGCTGCTTGATACTTTCGGATTGGAATTATCATAAATCACTTGATTGATATAAGAAAAAAGAAACACCCGGCAGAAAACTGTCGGGTGTTATTTTTGAGTCGGAGACTCTCGCAATGTCGTTTGTGATTATCGACGGAGACCGAGCTCCTTGATAATTGCACGATAACGATTAATGTCCTTCTTTGCGAGGTAGTCAAGCATACGACGACGCTTACCTACGAGCATCTTCATTGAGCGGCTGGTAGCGTAATCCTTGTGGTTAGCGCGGAGGTGCTCAGTGAGGTGTGAAATACGGAAAGAGAAGAGAGCAACC
>JAZUIL010000136.1:0-7005 GCA_045642245.1 Bacteroidales bacterium | reverse complement strand
GCAAAATGACAGTAAAAATGTCTTTCTGCAACTGAGATAGTTTATCAATAACTCATTTATAAAAAATTAAGATTATGAAAAAGTTCGTTCTCCTTTTGATCTCTATGATCGCATGCATCAACGCTTACGCATTTAAGTTTGATGGTATTGACCTTAATGGTAGTGTAGGTGAAATCACCAAGGCTATCGCTTTGAAGCACTATGTAGTAGCTACTGATCGTCCAAACTCATTCACTGGTCTCTGCCAGGGTACCAAGATCTATTTGACCTTCAACCTTGACGAGGTTTCAACCAAGGGTAAGGTTGGCCAGCTCGTAGTTGACGTTCCAAACTCAGATGGTTCTTCATATGTAAACAACGCTCAGCTCCTCAACATCATCTATCATCAGGTAGAGGCTACCGAGGCTGGTTATGTTTATGCTGTTGATGAGGATGGTACTACTCTTCTTTTCTCTAAGACAGAGAATGGTATTCGTCTTACCTATAATACTCCATATTACAAGGCTAACAAGTAATCTGAAGCATTCAGCATTATCAATTAGCTGATTACAATGAGGCTGGGTCTTTTGACACGGCCTCATTGCTTTCTCGTTCTTATCAGATATATAATAATATGTGGATCCTAGCCGCACTCCCTGCTGTCGTGGCACTCTGGTGCATCGCGCTGCTCTTCTTCTGCTTTCGCTGGTGGAAGACGGGTTTGCTGTTTCTGCTGGTAGGCTGTGTCGGCAACTGGTATACACAAAGCATTCCGGTCAATCCTTTCACCTGGCGTCAGGCCGATGAAAATGAGAAGCCGGAAAACGTGATCCGAATTCTGGAATATAATATCTGTCATAAAGACGAGTATCTGCAACCTAATCTGGCAAACTATCAGGCGCTGGCAGATTACCTCTTGTCAAAGGATGCAGATATCATGATTTTGCCAGAACACTTCGGACCTTATGCTCCACAGCTCGACAGCATCCTTCATGCACATTATCCTCATAGCTTTGCCACGGTGTTGCAATATGGCTATAACGAAGAGGCTGTATTCAGCAGGTATCCTATCACAGGATGCAGGAATTTCAGGATGAATCCGGAGGAACTCATTGAGCGTCATTCGGAAGTGGATCCGGCTTTTGTGGAGTACTCGCAAGGCGGTACGATGATTTATCAGGTAGATCTGGAAATGGAGGGGAAGCCTGTGACGATGGTCTATGTGCATCTGCGTAGCAATAACTTCGATCATGCTAAAGAAATCGCTGATCGTAAGAGAGATAAGCTGCGCAATGTGTTCCGCTATCTGCGCTCGAACTATGCTTATAGAGCCGCTGAGGCAGAAACCATCTGTGACTCGTTGCAGACTTGCCAGAATCCGATTCTGATCTGTGGCGACTTTAACGATGTGTCAGGTTCTTATGTGCTCAATCTGATGCAGGATCGACTGGCCTTGAAAGACGCCTGGTGGCAGAGAGGAATGGGCCCTGGCTTTACGTTCAATGACCAGCATCTGCTCCTCCGACTTGATCATCTTCTCTATTCTTCTCATTTTTCTCTTCAGGGTGTGTCTGCTCTTTCTTCCGCAGATTTTTCAGACCATGAACCCTTGCTTTTTGACCTTAAATTAAGACCTTGAGACAGTCTGAGAACGCTGGCTTAACTAAACTTTGGCTGAAAATACTATCTTCATAGGGCAGAATACGCAAAAAAATGGTTTTTTAATGTAAATTAAGAAAAAATGATTCCGTTTTTTGTGAAGTAAGTGGATATTTTTGTATCTTTGCACCATGAGATTTTTTGCAATGTCAACGATCCTTATGGCCACTACTTTATACAGTTGTGCGAACAAAACGGATACTTCTGTGAATGCTAATTCCTGGAGTGTCGACCGATTCGCTGATATAGAGGTGCTTCGTTATGAGGTGCCGGAATTTGAAAACCTGAGTCTCCAGCAGAAAAAACTGATATACTATCTTACAGAGGCCGCATTGTGGGGCCGTGATATTTTCTGGGATCAGAATTGCAGCTACAATCTTCAGGTTCGTCGTATTGCCGAGGCTGTCTATCAGAATTATGATGGCGACAAGAACGACGAGGAATGGAAAGCCTTCGAACAATATTTGAAGCAGATCTGGTTTGCTAATGGTATTCATCATCATTATAGCAATGCCAAATTTATACCGGGTTTCAGTCGTGAATGGATCGCTACTCAGGTGTCTAAGTTGAAAGACTGGCACAAATATGTGTCATTGTATGAGGTTCAGCAGCTGATTAATGCCGTTTTTGATCCTACTCTCTTGTCAATAAAAGTCAACCAGGCCGATGGTGAGGATCTGATTGAGACTTCTGCAACCAATTTTTATAAGAATCTTACCCAGCAGGAGGTCGAGGACTTTTATGCTAAGCTGAAGAATCCGAATGATACGACTCCTGTGATGTTCGGCCTGAATTCACAGTTGGTAAAATCCAACGGTGTGATAGAGGAGAGAACCTGGAAAGTGGGAGGTATGTATTCTGCGGCCATCGAGAAAATCGTCTATTGGTTAGAGAAAGCCAGTGGCGTGGCAGAGAATGAACAGCAGAAGGCAAGCATTGACAAGCTGATCGCATTCTATCGCAGCGGAGACTTGAAGGACTTTGACGACTATAGCATCCTTTGGGTGAAGGATCTTGACAGCCGTGTGGATTTTATCAATGGATTCATTGAGAGCTATAATGATCCTCTCGGACTTCGAGGCTCGTGGGAATCTCTGGTTAATTTCAAGGATTCGGCCAATACTGCACGTACAGAGATCATTTCTGCCAATGCACAGTGGTTTGAAGACCATAGCCCGATTGATCCTCGCTTCCGTAAGCCGGAGGTCAAAGGAGTGACGGCAAAGGTTATTACGGCTGCTATCCTTGCCGGAGATAGTTATCCAGCCACTCCAATCGGAATCAATCTGCCAAACTCCAACTGGATCCGTGCACAGCATGGTTCAAAGTCGGTAAGCATTGACAATATCACCGCAGCCTATTCCGCAGCTGCTGCAGGCAATGGTTTCAGCGATGAGTTCATGTGGAGTGAGGTAGAGGTCGCTCAGGCTAAGAAATATGGACATTATGTGGACAATGTACATACCGACCTGCATGAATGTCTCGGCCATGGCAGCGGACAGTTGCTCCCTGGCGTCGATCCGGATGCATTGAAGGTCCATGGTTCTACGCTCGAAGAAGCACGAGCAGATATCTTTGCACTCTATTATATGGCTGATCCTAAACTCGTGGAGCTGGGTGTGATGCCAGATGCTGAGGCTTATAAAGCCGGATATTATCAGCAGATGATGAATGGCCTGATGACACAGCTCGTCCGAATCAAGCCAGGTGATAATATCGAGGAAGCGCATATGCGTAACCGCGCTTTGATCGCCTATTGGACACTGGACCGTGCAAGCAAGGAAGAAGGAACTCCTGCACTTGAATTTGTGAAGCGTGACGGCGAGACTTTCGTCCGAATCAACGATTACGAGAAGCTTCGTGAGTATTTCGGCGAACTCCTTGGTGAATTGCAGCGTATCAAGAGTGAAGGCGATTTCGAAGCTGGCCGTAAGCTGGTGGAGACTTATGGTGTCAAGGTAGACCCAGAGCTCCATACAGAGATCCTGAAGCGTTACGAGGCTTTGAATCTTGCACCTTATAAGGGATTTGTCAATCCTCGATATGAGCCGGTGCTGGATGCAAATGGCGAGATTACGGATGTCAAGGTAATCTACGGAGAGGGTTATGCCGAGCAGATGCTCCGCTATTCGCGGGATTATTCTGTAAAATTTTAAGAATCGTTTCTGATCTGGACGCAATCGTTCATTTACTCCTTTTTAGATACTCAAAATGATCGAAAAAACAACTTTGAGCAAGATCAACGCTTTGTTCCGTGGCCGTCAGAACATTGTGGTAAGTAATCTTCTGCGAGAGCGAGGTTACAGCTACAAGGTCGCATTCGGTTGCTCGGTTCCAGATATCAAAAGCGTGGCGATGATGGTCAAAGCTGGTATGACTGATACGGAATCTCCATTCTTCGGATTGGACGAAACTGAGTTTGCTGAGGCTTTATGGGCAGACGATAATCTTCGTGAAGCAAAGATGGCGGCGCCTATGTTCTATCCACGAGGAATGATGAATGTAGAGACGGCTGAGCGTTGGGCAGATACAATACCTACTCCGGAAGTAGCTGATATGGTATGTATGCATGCGTTTCAGTTCGGTATCGGTCAGGAACTGATTGATCGATGGAAGGATTCGGATGATAAGATGAGAGCCTACTGCGCTCAGAACTTGATAAAGCGTCTGTCATGAGAAAGGTTCGCGTCTATGACAATGCCAATCTGAAGCGCGATCATATTATCAGTGTTTCGCGTGAAGTGGCGCTTATTCCTGAAGTTCAATCAAAGGAAAAAAATAAGGCGAGCGATGGCTCAGTAGGATATGAGGAAGCCTGTAGGCGTTATAGCAACTATATTTCGGCTCATGGCAAGCGACTCACTCCAGAGCGAGCTTTCATCTTGAAGAAAATCTATGAGCAGAAAGCTCCGGTAGACATACAGACGCTCTATGACATGGTCTGTAAGGAAGAAGGTCAGGTGGCACTTTCGACCATCTATAATAACTTGGCGCTACTGATAGATGCTCAGCTGGTCAGAAGGATAGACCTGGTCAATGGAGCCATGGCATTCTTCGAGAAAACCCTAGGTGTGGAACCTCACGGATATGTGGTTTGCCAGCGTTGTGGCAAGATCAAGACACTCCAGATTTCTAAGGTCAAGGAGATTATGGGAGAACAGCTGCCAAAGAGTTTCATGGTAACTGACTTCAACCTTCAGGTCAATGGCCTTTGCAAAAAGTGCCAGACAGCTGCTCGCAAAGAAGCAGAGGCTGATCGTAAGACCGCTATCCGACAGCGTAAAGCTACGGCTAAGGCTGCGGTCCTAGCGCGTAAGGCAAATAAGAAAATGAAGAAAAAGAAGAATTAATTCTAATATATATCTAACCAAAATATAATTTGAAAGCGATGAAAGTCGACGTTTTACTCGGCCTCCAGTGGGGCGATGAAGGTAAAGGTAAGGTAGTGGATGTACTTACACCTCGCTACGATATTGTAACCCGTTTCCAGGGTGGACCAAACGCAGGTCACACTTTGGAGTTCGATGGTGAGAAGTATGTACTTCGCAGCATCCCATCTGGTATCTTCCAGGGCGGTAAGATCAATATCATTGGCAATGGTGTCGTTCTTGATCCACTTCTCTTCATGAAAGAAGCAAAGGAGTTGGCACAGAGTGGCCACGATCTCACTGAGCGTCTTTACATTTCTAAGAAGGCTCACCTTATTCTTCCTACCCACCGTCTGCTCGATAAGGCAAACGAGGCTGCAAAGGGTAAAGCAAAGATTGGTACTACCGGTAAGGGTATCGGTCCTACTTATACAGATAAGATCAGCCGTAACGGTCTCCGTGTAGGCGATATTCTCGATAACTTTGCTCAGAAGTACGAGGCTCTCAAGCAGCGTCATCTTGAGCAGATTGCCAGCTTGAATCTCCTGGCTGTAGTCAAGGGAAGCGAGGCTGTTGCAGTAGATGGTCTTGAGGAACTTGAGCAGGACTGGATGGAAGGTATCGAGTATCTCAAGCAGTTTAAGTTCATCGACTCAGAGCATGTGATCAACAACTACCTCAAGGCAGGTAAGAGTGTTCTCTGCGAAGGCGCTCAGGGTTCATTGCTCGACGTTGACTTCGGTTCTTATCCATTCGTCACCTCTTCTAATACTGTATGTGCAGGTGCTTGCACCGGCCTCGGTATTGCTCCAAACAAGATCGGCGACGTATTTGGTATCTTCAAGGCTTATTGCACACGTGTAGGTGCAGGTCCATTCCCAACAGAGCTTTTCGATGAGACAGGCAAGAAGATCCGTGACATCGGTCATGAGTATGGTGCCGTTACCGGTCGTGAGCGTCGTTGTGGCTGGATTGACCTCGTAGCTCTTAAGTATACTATTATGCTCAATGGCGTTACCCAGTTGATCATGATGAAGAGCGACGTTCTTGATACTTTCCCAACCATCAAGGCTTGTACCGCTTATAAGATCAATGGTGAGATCACCAAGGAGTTCCCATTCTCTATTGAGAACGACATCGAGCCACAGTACGTTGAGATGAAGGGTTGGAACTGTGATTTGACACAGTGTAAGTCTGAGGCTGATTTCCCTCAGGAATTCAAGGATTACATTGCTTTCCTCGAGAAGGAGCTTGAGACCCCAATCACCATTCTTTCTGTTGGTCCTGACCGTGATCAGACCATCGAACGTAAGAAGTAATATCGTTGCCAGATGTCCTAGTGATAGGGCCTCTGCCAATGTTCTATAAATAGACAACACAAGAAAACATTAACAAATATGAAGAAGCAACTTAAGAAAGTTCTCGTTCTCGGTTCTGGCGCATTGAAGATCGGCCAGGCAGGTGAGTTCGACTACTCAGGCAGTCAGGCTTTGAAAGCCTTGCGTGAAGAGGGTATCCGTTCAGTCCTCATCAATCCTAATGTCGCTACCATTCAGACCTCTGAGGGTATTGCAGACAAGGTTTATTTCCTCCCTGTAACTCCATACTTCGTTACAGAGATTATCAAGAAGGAGCGTCCTGATGGCATCATGCTCGCTTGGGGTGGTCAGACAGGTTTGAACGTTGGTACAGCTCTCTACCAGAGTGGCGTGCTCAAGGAGTATGACGTACAGGTACTCGGTACCAGCGTTGAGGCTATCATGAACACTGAGGACCGTGACCTCTTTGTTAAGGAGCTCAATAAGGTTGATCTCAAGGTGCCAGTAAGTGAGGCATGTGAGACTATGGACGCTGCATTGGCTGCTGCTCGTAAGATCGGCTACCCAATCATGATCCGTTCAGCTTACGCTCTCGGTGGCCTCGGTTCAGGCGTTTGTCCTACTGAGGAGGTATTCAAGGAGATCGCTGAGTCTGCATTCACCTTCGCTCCACAGGTACT
>JAZUIL010000135.1:0-22548 GCA_045642245.1 Bacteroidales bacterium | reverse complement strand
ACCATACCCTCAGCAGCACACTGACGGGTAACAGCAGCGTGAGCCTCGAGCTGTGGCTTGTTGCTGAAGTTGTAACCCTTGAAGCGTGGAGTGCGAACGATGTACTCAAGGATACGCTTAACGTTGCGATCAAGATCAGCCTGATCAAGTGTACCATTGTTTACACCTTCGATGATCTCATGATACTGGCTTGGACGACCAGGCTGGAGCATATCGTTACCAGCGTGCATCTGAGCGACAGCATCCTTACCACCGTACCAGTCGGTCATAACTACACCCTTGTAGCCCCAGTCGGTACGAAGAACGGTCTCTACGAGCTCCTCTTCCTCAGAGGTGTAGGTGCCATTGATTTTATTATATGAGGTCATGATGGTCCAAGGATCAGACTCCTTAACGGTGATCTCGAAGCCCTTGAGGTAGATCTCACGCATAGCACGGGTAGAGATACGAGCGTCGTTGCCAGTGCGGTTGGTCTCCTGGTTGTTGAAAGCGAAGTGCTTGACAGAAGTACCTACGTTGTTAGCCTGTACGCCACGAACGTAAGCTGCAGCGGTCTTACCAGAGATCAATGGATCCTCTGAATAGTACTCGAAGTTGCGGCCGTTGAGTGGGTTACGATGGATGTTGAGTGCAGGAGCCAAGAGTACGTCTGCGCCATACTCGAGAACCTCCTCGCCCATGCTCTTACCAACCTCCTCTACGAGCTCCTGGTTCCAGGTGCTAGCCAAAAGAGTACCGATTGGGAAGTGGGTGCAGTAGTAAGTCTGCTCGTCACCCTCACGGGTTGGGTTGATACGGAGACCTGCAGGGCCGTCAGCGAGAACGGTAGCAGGAATACCGAGACGTGTGATAGCGTGGGTAGAACCTGCAGCGCCAGGAACGAGTTCGGCCTGTGCACCGATAGTTGCTGAGAGACCTTCCTCTCCGCTGTCCATACCTACACCGACTACGAGAGCGGCCTTCTCCTCAAGGGTCATGGCCTTAACGATCTCGTCGATGTTGTTCTCCTGGAGCTTGAGCTCCTTGGTGGTGCAGCTTGCCAACAAAGTGGTAGCAGCTGCGGCGATGATCAGTTTTTTCATTGTTTATTATAAGGGTTTATTACTTGAAATATATCTAAGGAAATCTGATAAAACTAGAATCAGATTACTTGAACAAACGTGGAGCAAAGTCGTCAAGGTAGATACGCCAGTTGCGCCAAATGTGGCCACCGGTAGTCTCCTTGTATACGAATGGATAACCCTTTGCCTCAAGCTTAGCCTTGTACTCCATGTTGTCCTTATAAAGGAAGTCGGTGTTGCCGATAGCAATGTAATAGAGTGCAGGACGGTTCTTAGCATTGAACTGGGTGTCGATCTTAGCATCTACGTTCTCATAGATCTCTGAACCAGGAGTCTCCTTACCGATAGCAGCAGAGAAGAGGCCTACATAGTTGAACATCTCAGGATACTGACGAGAGATGTTGCCAGAGTGGAAACCACCCATTGAAAGACCACCGATAGCGCGGAACTTCTTCTGAGCCTTGGTGCGATAAGTCTTATCAATGAACTTCACGATCTCTGGGAAGCAGGTCTCAAATGTACCCTCCATGGTCTTAGGCAAGCCCATTGAAGGAACGATCATACCCTCAGGACCCTCACCAGGAGCAGCATGCTGTGAGATGTTACCATTGGTCATAACCACGATCATTGGCTCAGCCTTACCCTCTGCAATGAGGTTGTCGAGAATCTGAGTAGAGCGGCCCTGGGTGTACCAAGCCTCCTCATCACCACCAATACCATGGAGGAGATAGAAGACAGGATACTTCTTGCCTGAAGTCTCATAGCCAGCAGGAGTATAGACGGTGAGACGACGGTCGATACCCTCGTGATCAGAGTGATACCAGATCTTAGAGACGGTGCCGTGAGGAACGTCGTTAACCTTGAAATGGTTTGCCAACTCGTTGCCATCAACGAGGAGAAGGCTTGAAAGGCTGGCGATGTCGCGGTTGGTGTATACGTTCGATGGGTCGATCATGGTCTGACCATCTACCTTGAAGGTATAAGTATAGAGCTCTGGAGCGACTGGCTCTGGAGTGGTGTACTCCCATACGCCATCCTTACCTTCTTTAAGATCAGCTACACCTGGAGCCTCCATCTTTCCGAATGGAGTGTCAATCTGAGAAACTGGGAGGAAATCACCAGTTACCTGTACGGTGACAGCCTTAGGAGCCTTAAGACGGAAAGTAACAGTCTTGTCAGCGTTGATTTCAGGAGATACTACAGCAGCGCCACCAAAGAGGGCCTGCTGAGCGTTCGAAACGGTTGCTGAGAGTAATGCAGCAGCCGCGATGAATAAATATTTTTTCATAATGCTTTTTATTATATTCATTTAACGGTGAAAGCGTAATAATATTTTGCCTTTATTATTCAATACTATTACTTGAATACCTTCTGTGCATACTCGAGGAGATAGTCACGCCAGTTGCGCCAGATGTGGCCACCCTCGCTCTCATTATATATATAAGGATAGTTATGCTCGTCCATGTACTGACGCAGTGCGGTCACGCCACCCATGACGAAGTCAGTCTTACCACAAGCGATGTAATAAAGCTTTGGAGCCTTACCCTTGGCAAACTGCTTAGCCATATCTGCATCAAACTGAGTATAGACAGGACTCTGTGCTGGCTGCTGACCCATGCCACCACCTGCATTAGCACCAGAGAAGAGGCCTACATAGCCGAACTTCTGGTTGTAGTAACGTGAAATAGCCTGTGAGTGGAAACCTCCCATTGAAAGACCTGCAATAGCACGTGAGTTCTTATCTGTCTTGCAGCGGAAATTCTTCTCCACAAAGCTGATAACCTCTGGGAAATGAAGCTCGAAAGCAGCCTCCTTGGTCTGGACATTGCCGCCACCCATCGATGGAGCAACGAAACCCTTAGAGCTCTCGCCTGGTGCAGCGGTATCCCATGCATTGCCATTGGTCATGACGAGGATCATTGGCTCAGCCTTGCCTGCTGCGATGAGGTTGTCGAGAATCTGTGTAGCACGACCCTGGGTATACCAAGCCTCCTCGTCGCCACCGGCGCCATGAAGCAGATAGAACACAGGATACTTCTTACCAGAAGTCTCATAACCTGCTGGAGTATAAACGGTGAGGCGACGGTCGCAACCGAGCTCTTTGCTGTGATACCACATCTTACGTACGGTACCATGAGCTACGTCATTGACACTGAACATGTCGCCCTTATCGCCTTTCTCAAGGCTTACGATGAGCTGATTGGTAACAGTAGCTACATCGCGATTGATATAGACATTGGCAGGATCGACGGTCTTAACGCCATCGACGATCAAAGAGTAGGTATAATAATTAGGACCTACTGGTTCAGGAGTTGTATACTCCCATACGCCATCCTTCTCCACGAGATCAACGACACCTGCACTGGCCATCTTGCCAAAACCAGGAATTTCGATTGTCTGCTCTGGCAGGAACTCGCCAGTCACCTGGACGATCTTTGCCTTAGGATTCTTGTAACGGATGGTGATTGTGTTGTCAGGATTGATTTGAGGAGACACCACTTGTTGAGGACCAAAAAGGTTCTGCTGCGCGAATGCAGAGCCAGCAAGCAATGCCAGGCCTGCTAATGTCAGGATTTTTTTCATAAGTATTACCAAATATTTTGTTTTTAGATTGCCGCTCCCTTACTTGAAGAGAGCGACAATCATGATTATATATATGCCGATTGAATTACCAACCAGGATTCTGCTCCATTGCAGGATTCAAGCGCATCTCCTGAGCAGGAATTGGAAGCAGATTATGCTTAGCCTTGAAGCCATAGCGTGAAGGATCGGTGTTGAAGGCCTTCTTCTCAACTGTACCATCAGAGTGGAGAATTGGGGTATAAGAACCCTGATTCTTCATCTTAGCCTCAGCCTCACCCCAACGGATAAGATCCTGGAAGCGAACGTACTCTGAGCAAAGCTCAAGACGCTTCTCAAGCTTGACAGCCTCAAGGGTAGCAGTCTTCTCTGGGAGCTGTGCACGCTGACGGATCATATTAAGATCCTTGGTAGCCTCAGCTGTGTTGCCAGCCTGGACGTTAGCCTCAGCAGCGAGAAGGACAACCTCTGCATAGCGCATCCAACGATAGTTGTTGTATGAGCACCAGAAGGTGATAGGAGCCTCAGCAGCAGTGAAGCGGCGCTTCCACATGAAGATACCTTCATTGATAATAGTGCTACCGTCTGACAACTTAACGCCCATTTCGCTCATCTGCTGATAGGTCTTCAAGGTGTTGTTGAGACGATAACCGTCAGCGCCTTCCTCTGCAACGAATGCATCATAGAGGTCACGCTGTGGTACGCAGAAGCCCCAACCCGTAGACTGGAAATCACCGAATGGGAAGGTGGTCATATCGAAGTGATCGGTACGCCAGTGGTTCATTACCTCATAGAAGCTGAACTCTGCCCACGCGTTAGCCATGTCAAGGATACGAGTGCTCTCGAGCATACTCTCGCAGCTGCTCTCGCCTTTATAGGTGAGGATGTCCTCATAAGCACCCTGATAGAGTGCATACTTACCACTATTGATCACAGCATTCAAAGCTGTAGCAGCCTCTGCATATTTACCCTGCCACAAGAGAGCCTTGCCGAGCATTGCCTGTGCCAACTGCTTGGTCACACGCCATACGCTGTTGTCGTTAGCATCCTTCTTCTCAGCCAACATGCCTGAGTTGATAGCTTCGTTGAGATCCTTCTCGATGAGTGCATAAATGTCAGCCTTTGGTGAGCGTGCAATCTGATACTCAGAAGCCGTAAGCTCATGGTCAACCAATGGTACATCGCCCCACATTGAAACGAGATCGAAGTAAGCGAAAGCACGGAAGAACTTTGCCTCTGCGATGGCGGTCTTCTTGACGTTGGTATCATCTGTGATATGACCCAGGATGACATTTGCCTTATATATCAACTGATAATAGCTCTCCCATACACCACGGATGAAGCTCTGATCAGTGCCGAATGAGAACTCGTTACAGCCCTCAAGCTCAGCGTTATCGTTACGGCCACCGCCACCAGCCCAGATGTCATCTGACATACAGTTCTTGAGCATTGACCAGTTATAATAGGTACCCTTCAGCTGAACATAGAGTGCATCGGCAGCGGTCTGCGCCTGCTCATCAGTCTGATAATAGGTCTCAAAGTCGAGGACACCCTTCTGTGGAATGTCAAGCTTGTCTTCACAAGAAGTGGTTGACAGAGCGAGCGCACCTCCTAACAACAAATATAAATATTTCGATTTCATTGTACTAGCTATTTAGAAATTATTAGAATGTAACGCTCAAACCAAGAACAACCTTCTTAGAGTTAGGATATGAGCCCTTATCAACACCGAGTGAACTGCCTACACCAGTAACCTCTGGGTCGAAGCCGATGTAGTCGGTGAAAGTAAACCAGTCTTCCAAAGAACCGTAAACACGTACATTGTCGATCATTGCCTTCTTGACCAGATTCTTTGGCAATGTATAACCAAGCTGGATCTGCTTGATCTTGAAGTATGAGCCATCGAATACTGAACCAGATGAGGTCATGAACTTGGTGTAGTCAGTAGCATTAGCGCGTGGCATTGAGCCATTCTTATTGCTCTGACTCCAGCGGTCCTCGGTGAAGTAGGTCAACTTGTTGAGGTTGTAATCTACACGGTTTGCACCGAAGTAGATGTCGTTACCAACACTACCAGTACCGAAGAGAATGAAATCAAGACCCTTCCAACCTGCGGTCAAAGTGATACCGTAAGTCATATCGGCAATACCCTTACCGATATCGGTCTTATCGTTGTCGGTGATTACGCCATCGCCATCAACGTCCTCAAAGAGAGGCTCGCCGGTAGCGCTGTCAACACCTGTATATTTGTAGCCATAGAAGTGCCATGCTGGCATACCTACCTCGAAGCGGGTGATAGGACCATAGGTTACGAGAGTTGTACCATCAATAGCCGACAACGACTCGTGGATGTAAGTTACCTTATTCTTCAAGGTAGCAATGTTACCACGGATGCCATAGGTGAACTGACCGATGCGGTCCTGCCAACCGAGTTCAATCTCAATACCCTTATTAGTGATGTTACCTGCATTAACTGGAGAGAAGGTGTTACCTACTACGGTAGAAGCCTTAATACCAGAAACGAGGAGGTCCTTAGTCTCCTTATTGAAGTAATCAATAGAGAGAGACAAGCTGTTGTTGAAGAAACGTGCATCAATACCGAAGTTGGTCTGCTCAGAGGTCTCCCACTTCAACTGATCGTTACCAGTTGCTGATGGACCATAACCATTGATATAGCCGAAGTTGATATTGTCACCTACAGGGAGTGAACCGATATTACCGATGGTAACGTTCCAGCGATAGCCACCGAGTGAAGCGGTAGAACCATTCTGTCCCCAAGATGCACGGAACTTCAAATGTGACAACCAATCGCGGGTGTTCTCCATGAACTTCTCAGAAGAAACTACCCAGCCTAAAGATGCTGCAGGGAAGTAACCCCAACGCTTAGCCTTAGGAAGTACCGAAAGGTCAGCAGCATCGGCACGGAGTGAGAACTGTGCCATATAGCGTCCCTTATAGTCATAATTCAAACGACCAAAGTAAGCGAGCTTGCGAGCATAGTTTGCTTCACCGCCATTGATGTCCTTCTGTGCTGCAGAAGTAGCGTATGCGAAATACCAGAAACGTGGATCATCCTGAAGGAAGCCAAGATCGGTATCATCACCATGCTTGTTACCATTTACGCCGAACGAACGGTTCTGGCTATAAGAAGTACCGAGCATGACAGTAGCAGTGTGGCCATTGAACTCCTTCATATAGTTAGCGAAGTTCTCCCACTGCCAGTATGAAGAGCTGTTATCACCTGCATTAACCTGGAGGTAATCCTGCTTAGCTGTTGCATGATAGTAGTAGTCATGCGAAACGCCGTAGCTCTCACTGCTTGACAAACGATAACCCAAACGAGAGGTAATAGTCAATCCCTTGATTGGGGTAAAGTTCAAATAAGTTGTACCATTGATGTTGAAACCGCGGCTCTTAGTGAATGAGCGGTCGCGCATAGCCAATGGATGGATAGCCTCAGCATTACCGGTGAATGCAGAAACGCCATAGAGACCCTCTTCATTACCAAGCATGTTCTTGTGAAGGTCATAGATTGGCTGCATGTAAGCGCCAAGCTGACCAACAGGCTGGAATGGCTTGGTCAATGGGTCAAGCTGGAGGACAGAGAGGAGGAGTGAACCATACTCTGAACCCTCAGATACAGACTCAACCTTATAGTGCTCAATCTGGTTGTTAGTACCAACCTCGAGCCAAGGCTTAATCTTATAAGTGGCATTGATCATGCCAGTGAGTCGCTCATAGGTATCTGCATCACCCTTAACCATACCGTTATTGTTAAGGTGAGACATTGATACATAGAATGAGCCTTTGTCGTTACCTCCTGAGAAAGTCACATTATGACGAGCCATCTGGCTGTCCTCAAATGCAACGTCGATCCAGTCGGTGTCGGTCTTTCCATCCCAATACTTTGAGAAAGACTCCTCGGTGATGACACCTGCGTCGAGGAAGTAGCTCTTATACTGCTGAGCGTTCATGACCTCAGGAATAGTACCAAGCTTCTGTGAGGTATACTGGAAGTCATAAGTGATCTTACCGTTACCCTTACCCTTCTTGGTAGTAATAAGAACTACACCATTACCTGCAGCAGCACCGTAGATAGCAGCAGATGCACCGTCCTTCAAAACCTCCATTGACTCGATGTCGTTAGGATCGATACCGCCGATATCACTTGCGATACGACCATCAACGACGTAAAGTGGAGATGAGTCGCCGTTGGACGATACGCCACGGATACGAACCGATGGCGAAGCACCTGGCTTAGCAGATGCACTAAGTACCTGTACGCCGGCAGTTTTACCCTGAAGGGCCTGCTCAGGACGCGAAATGGTACGTGCTTCCATGTCTTCGCTCTTTACCTGGCTAACTGCACCTGTGAGGGAAGACTTCTTCTGAACACCGTAACCTACTACTACGGTTTCCTCAAGAGCCTTACGATCCTCTGCGAGGGTGATCTTTAGGTTTTGACCAGCCTTTACCTCCTGCGAATCATAGCCTACATAGCTGATGGCAAGAGTAGCGCCATTCTTGACCTGCAACTCGAACTTACCGTCGATGTCTGTCACTGTACCGTTCTGGGTACCTTTTTCAAGAATGGTGGCACCAATGACTGGTTCACCGAACTCGTCTGAAACAACACCTGATGCCTTCATCTGGGCCTGAGCCATGACTGGGAACATCAGAGTCAGACAAAGCATTACAAGAATCGAACGTATTGTTCGTCCTTTGATACACTTTTGAATACTCTTCATGTGTAATCTTGATTTAGGAAATTAATTAATAAATTATAAAAAATTGTATTGTGTTCTTTCTATTAATAAAGATAGGTGTTTCCAGGGTGCAAATATAGAACAAATCTTTCGAGTTTATGTTTCTTATATGTGCAAAAGTGTTTGCTGTATGTGTAATTATTTGAGAAATGAAAAAAAATAATAATTAATAAATAATTTTCATAGTACTAATTACTCCGAAAGTGTAATACAGGGATAGAAATGCACCTTTATTTAGCACAAATCTATCCCTGCTATTCATAAATCGGAAATCATTCAATTAACGCTTTACTGCTGGATGAACAGTGATCTTCTGCTGTGGAGCCATTGCATTGTGAACCTTCTCAAGACGAGCCTTAGCTACCTTCTGAGTAGCTGAACACTTCACGTCTGCAGAAGAAGCTGCTGCCATGAACTCATAGTTACCCTTATCGAGCGACCATGCAGAAGCCTTCTCATCGAATGAAGCCATATCCATGGTCTTCCACTTGAGAGTGATGGTCTGACTCTCGCCTGGGTTGAGGTTCTTGGTCTTAGCATATGCCTTGAGTTCCTTTGCTGGCTTATCGAGCTTGCCCTTAGGAGCCTTAACGTAAGCCTGAACAACCTCACGGCCTGCTACGTTACCGTTGTTGGTAACCTTAACCTCCATCTGGCACTCGTCGCCATTGATAGCTGAAGATACGATCTCATAACCGAAGGTGGTGTAAGAAAGACCGAAGCCGAATGGGAAAGCAACTGGCTTGTTGAAGGTATCGAAATAACGATAGCCGATATAGATACCCTCCTGATACTCGGTGTAGTCAACGTTACGCTTGAGCTCTGGAGCCTTGTCAATCTGAGCCTTCTCTGCGGCATCCTTGTTATAAGCACGTGCGAACATGCTCATATCGAAGGTATAGTCAGCTGGGAAGTTGTCATCAGCAGGAGCATCACCATAAGCAACCTGCCAGGTCATTGGCAGACGGCCGCTAGGATTTACCTTACCAGTGAGGACATCCATGATGCTGTTACCACACTCCTGACCAGGCTCGAATGCACATACGATAGCGTCGGCATACTCACAGATAGAAGCAGTCTCAATAGGACCACAGACATTGAGAACAGCAATCACACGCTTGTCAGCCTTGTGATAAGCCTCAGCAACGACCTTGAAGAGTTCCTTCTCCTCATCGGTCAGGAAGAAATGCTCACGTTTACGGTCAGCACCCTCACCACTGGTACGGCCTAGGGTAATGATAGCGAGATCATTGTTCTTTACATTCTCTGCAAGTACCTCAGCAGTTGGCACATACTCAGCAGCACGGAGTGGAGCAGTGATTGAGAATGCTGGAACACCGTTAGGATAATTCTCCTTATTCTTCTCAGCAATGTGCTTCTTATAAGTAGCAGCGAGAGTCATATCTGGAGCCATACCTGCATTACGAGCAGCCTCTACCATGCTTACAATGTATGGACCAACGTTGGTACCACCGAAGCCCATAGCTGCAGGAACCATCTCATAGCTGGTAATGCCATAGAGAGCTACGCCACGCTTAGCGTTGAATCCACGGTGAGCTGCAGGATTGAATGGAAGGGTGTTATCAGCGTTCTTCATGAGAACCATACTCTCTGCACCAAGCTGACGAACGAGAGCTGCATGACCCTTGAGATCGGTCTCATTAGGATATACATAACCATTAGGAGTGTGGCACTTGAGTACGAACTCGAGGGTGCGCTTTACACTGAGGTCAATGAGAGCCATATCGAGGCTGCCGTCCTTAGCAGCATTGAGGATAGCCTCACGCTGACGTGGCTGGCCTGGCTGGAGCATGTCGTTACCTGCCTTGATGCTGGCAACAGCGTCCTTACCTGCGTTCCAGTCGCTCATAACGAGGCCGTCCCAACCCCATTCCTCACGAAGGATAGTCTCTGTAAGATCACGATCCTCACAAGTATACTTACCCTGTGAGCGGTTATAAGAAGTCATGATCGACCAAGGATTTGACTCCTTGACAGCGATTTCGAAGTTCTTGAGATAGAGCTCGCGGATAGCGCGCTGTGAAAGACGTGAATCGTTGTTGTTACGGTTAGTCTCCTGGCTGTTGATAGCAAAGTGCTTCAAGCAAGTACCTGAACCCTGGCTCTGAATACCGTTGATATAACCTGCAGCAGTATAACCTGCAAGAACTGGATCCTCTGAATAATACTCGTTGTTACGACCGCAGAGAGCCGAACGCATGAGGTTAACACCAGGAGCGAGGAGTACGTCGAGACCGAAGTCACGAACCTCTGCACCGATAGCGACACCAATCTGATAAGCAGCCTCAGTATCGAACATAGCTGCTACGTTAGTCTCAGAAGGGAACTCTGTAGTGATGTAGGTCTTGCTGTCCCACTCACGGGTCTTGTTCATGTGAAGACGATGAGGACCGTCTGCGAGGTAAGCAGAAATGATTCCCAAGCGAGGGATGTCACGAGTGCGACCAGCGGTGCCAGGGAACTTAACCTCTCCGAAGCTCTGGCCACAGCCGATCAGCATATCGACCTTCTCTTCAAGAGTCATTGCCTTGATCACCTCATCGATGTTGTTAGCATTCAACATAGGCTGTGCCATCACCTGTACGGTAGAGAGAGCTGCCAATGCTGCTGCACAAAACATTTTGATTGTCAGATTTTTCATAGGTAATAATTAATATTGTATTTAGTGAATATGTGTAAGACGACAAGGAGGATGTGAGGGATTTCACCCCTCACATCCTTCATATCAAGATATTGGATGATTACCAACCTGGGTTCTGTGGGAAATCAGCACCAGTGTTGAGGTCAATGTAGGTCTGTGGGATAGGCCAGTTCTTGAACTGGATAGGACCCTGGAACTCAGGCCAACGACGAACCTCAGGATACTTCTTAGCCGAAGATGAAGCTGTGTAGGTAGCATAATCCATGATACGCTTCTGCCATTCCTCTGGCTTGTTGCGGAGGAGGGTAGCCCAACGGTCTTCCTCAAGGAGGAGCTCACGCTCACGCTCGTCAAGGATTACCTGAATATCGATAGAAGAAGCCTCGTTAGCATTAGCACGAGTACGTACAGCGTTCAGAGCCTCAAGAGCCTCAGAAGTTTTGCCTGCGCGGAAATTAGCCTCAGCAAGGAGGAGGTATGCATCAGCCGAACGAGCGATATACTTGTTACGATAGAGACAAGCCTTTGGTACGAAGAAGAACCAAGGCCAACCAGTGTTCTCGGTATCCCAGTCCCACTGATCCATTGGAGTCTCCTTATAGAAGATAGCGCCGAACATTGAGAGCTCATTCTCCGAGATACCATCATAACCTGAGATTTCCTCCCAACCTACATACTTCTCGAACATTGGGTGCTTCTCGTTGGTTACGAGATACTTGGTACGTACGCTGATACCCTCATCATAACGATAGTCACGCTCGGTGCCGAAGTTACGTACAGTCCAAACATCATAGGTAGCATCCCATGTGATGGTGTTCTGAGCCCAACCTGTACCACCGTGGATATAAGGAGAAGACTCGCCACCATACTTCTTAGCAACATTCTCAGAGAATGGCTTGCCGTATGAGTTGCCAGCAACGTCACCCTTCAATCCACCGTAGTCCTGAAGTGCAGGAGAGAGCGAAAGGGTAATTGAGCGATTGCCCTGGCTACCATTAGCAGCATGAGTCTTATAATCAGGTGCAGCCATTGCAATCCAGATAGCCTCAGTATTCTGAGCATTGGTCATGTTCTGAGATACGAAGAGGTCAGTGTAAGGAGTTCCCTCTGGGAATGAGTTAGCAATACCATTACGCTCACCATTAGCACCAGGAACACGCATACCGAAACGAGTAGTCATCAAAGGATGAGCTACAGTTACAGCCTTAGCATACTCTGCAGCCTTAGCATAAGCACTTGCATCGTTAGCCTCAACACCGAGAGCGAGGTAAGCCTCAGCGAGGTAAAGAGCAGCAGCATACTTGCTGGCACGACCTGGCTGACCCATCTTGATGGTATTCTCAGGAAGAGCACCGTAAGCCAAGGTGAATTCCTCGATAGCATAGCGGTAAACATCAGCACGTGAGTCACGTACATAGTCAACCTTAAGAGTCTCTACATATTCCTTTACCATAGGAACGTCACCATAGTACTCTGCGAGACGAAGGTGAGCGATGCCGCGAAGGAAGTGAGCCTCTGCCTCAAGGCGCTTCTTATCTGCCTCGCTATTCCAAGTCACATTATCAAGCTGTGAGATAGCAAGGTTAGCATAAGAGATCATCTTATAATAACCGTCCCACATTGACTTTACGAAACCAGAAGTGGTCATCCAGTTCTTCTTGAAGTCACTATAGTGAGTATTTGAAACCTTGCAGTCGAGAATATCGGTACCTGCAGCACGATAAGTAAAGTTATCAGAGCCCATACCTCCAGCAAAGAAGAATGACTCATACTGAGTGTAAGCTGCCAACACAGTAGCAAGGAGCTGATCGCTGTTGTTGAATGCATTCTCAGTTGTAACCTTGTCCTTTGGCATCTCCTGAAGGAAATCGCTATCACTCTGGCACGCAGCAAAAAGGAGAGCTGCAGCACCAAGAGAAAGGTATTTATTTAATTTCATAATTGTTCGGTTCATGAATTAGAATGATACATTAAGTGCCATGGTGAATGCTCGTGGCAAGTAGCAGCTGGTAGCTGACTGAGCCTGAGGATCACTCATCTTCCAGTCTGGAGCGATGTAGAAGAGGTTACGACCTGAGAAAGAAAGCTTAGCATTCTTGATGCCGTAATCCTTTACCCATGGAGTAATGTTGTATGAAACGCTCAAATCCTGAAGACGGATATGTGTAATGCTGTTGTAGATCTGGTAAGCACCGCTTGGGTTAGTGTAAGCAGGGCTTGGACGATCGGTGTTCTTGTTATCTGGAGCCCAGAATGGAACATCGATAGCACTCTTAGAGTGACCAGTATTATAAGTGGTGTATGCGAAGGTGTTGTTTGCAAGACCATAACCGCCACCACCGAAGATGCCGCTGAACATTACGTATACCTGCCAGCCCTTGTAGCTAAAGGTGTTAGCGAGGTTTACGCGGAAGTTCTCCATGGTGTAACCGAGGATCTTACGATCGTCAGCTGAAGGAGTCTCAACTTCCTGACCATCCTTGTTGATGAAGAATGGAGTACCGTTCTCTGGGTTGATGCGAGAAACCTCATAACCATAGATAGCGCCGAGAGACTTACCAAGGAAGAGTGAGCTGGTGATATCATCCTGACCATCACCATAGAGGTCAACGAGCTTATTGCGGTTGAGGGTGAAGGTGAGATCTGAAGTCCAACGGAAGTTCTTGGTCTTCATGTTGGTTGAGTTAGCGTTGATCTCAATACCCCAGTTGTCAACCTGACCCATAGTAGCCTTCTGGTTGGTAACACCACTACCCATTACAGGAATGTTACGGTTGAAGATCTGGTCGGTAGTCTTTGAGTTATAAGCATTGAGCTCGACGTGGAGACGACGGTTGAGTACATCAGCCTCGAAACCACCGTTCCAAGATACAGTTGTCTGCCAGCCAAGGCCTGAGTTACCAAGAGCGTTGATTGCCTGACCCCAGTGGATCTGGCCATCATAGTAGTTAGGAATACCACCTGCCTGACCAAGGACGATAGTAGAAAGAGTACCATAAGGAGAAAGGGTCTGAGCACCGTTCTTACCCCAAGAGAGCTTAACCTTCAAGTTATCGAGCCAGCTCTTGGTGCCAGCCATGAAGTTCTCGTTAGAGATGGTCCATGCGCCACCGAATGCAGGGAAGTTACCCCACTTATTATCCTTACCGAATACTGAAGAACCGTCACGACGGATAGAAGCGTTCAAGTGATAGGTATCACGAAGTGACCACATAACACGAGCAAGGTAGCCAACGTCAGTGTGGAGGTTGTAGCTTGGGCTGCCAACGGTCTGAGTGCCAGCATTGCCAAGGCCATACCAGCCAGTCAAGGTGTTGCCTGCAGTTACGAAGCCCTTACCTGAATAGCTCTCACCTACAGCCTCATTGCTATCGCGGGTGTAAACCAAAGAACCGCTGATGTAATGATCGCCGAACGACTTAGAGTAAGAGAGGATGTAGTCCATTACCCAGTTAATAACCTCAGAATGAGAAGTAGAACCATTAGCCTCCTTCAGGTCATAATACTGAGCGCTGTAGCCAACGCCATCCCAGTCGCTTGAGAGAAGAGCTGGATAGTAGCTCTCGTGAGTAAATGACTTGTTGTCGCTGTTAGACTTAGAGTAAGAAGCGTTCATACGGAAGTTCAAGCCCTTAACCCAAGGGATGTTGATGCTTGCAAAACCACCGAGAGTCATGTGAGTACGACGGTTGTCCTTATCACGGGTGTTAGTAGCATCCCACAATGGGTTGAACTGAGTAGCATCCTGACCATCAGGGAACTTACGAACGTCACCGTTTGGAAGATAAGGCTCACCATAAGGAGTCATATCGAAGTTGCCAGCGCCTACTGCATAAGAATCATCGATAGTATATGAGTAGTTGAAGTTGGTACCAACCTCAAGCCAGTCAGTAATCTTAGAAGAAAGGTTCATGGCCATGTTGTAACGCTCGAACTCATTGCCCTTCAAAACACCCTTCTGACCTGAGTGACCAGCGCTGATGAAGTAGTTGGTCTTCTCAGTAGCGCCAGACATGTTGAGGTTATAGTTCTGAGTATAACCCATCTGAGTGCCGAGATCCTGCCAGTCTGTCTCCTTACCCTTCTCGTAGTTAGCCTTCTCGAAAGCGGTCATGAAGCCAGTATCATTCAAGTCGCTTGAAGCGTTCTTGATGTTCTTATAACGGATATAATCCTTGCCAGAGAGATACTTCTGGGTGTAGGTCTTGCCAGAGAACTGGTGTGAGGTAGAGAAGTTGATCATTGGCTTACCCTCCTTACCCTTCTTGGTAGCAACCATGATAACACCCTGAGCAGCCTTTGAACCATAAGCAGCCAGTGAGGTAGCATCCTTGAGGACGCTGATGCTCTCAATAGAAGTAGGATCGATATCATCGAGGTGACCAGAGAAGATAACGCCGTTGAGAATGATCAATGGCTCCTCAGAGGTACTGTTGATGCTCTTCTTACCACGGACACGGATGCTAGAACGTGAACCTACATTTGCAGACTCAGCGCCCATCTGAACACCAGAGAGACGACCACGGAGAAGGTCGGTAGTAGAAGAAAGGTTCAAATCAGCCACAGGAGACTCAGACATCTTAACCTGGTCAACTGAACCTGTAAAGTTCTTTGCCTTGGTTGTACCGTAACCGATAACAACTACTTCTTCAAGACTTTCCTGATTCTCCGAAAGCTTGATCTGCATCTTAGGCTCAGCCTTCAGTTCAATAGTGGTATAACCCACATAAGAAATCACGAGGACAGCATCCTTATTTACCTGGAGGGTAAAGTTGCCATCAATGTCCGTAACGTTACCGTTAGCGGTACCTTTTTCGAGAACGCTGACGCCAATCAATGGTTCGTCAAGATCGTCTACGACTGTACCTGTTACTGTCACCTTAGCCTGAGACCAGACTACAGGGGCCATAACGAGGAAGAACAGGAGAAGCATTATACTACGCTTCCAACCTGAATTCAACTTGTTAATCATAGGTGTGTAAATAGTTTATAAATAAATAATGAGTTGTTGGCAAAGATTTTTTGCGGTGCAAAGGTACGAACTTTTATTTTCGGTAAGTTTTCATTAGTTAACAAAAAAGTTATCAAATCTTCTATCTCAGTTTTCTATTTGTCCAAAAACATTCGAATTTGTTCAAAATATGCTCTACAACATATTCTGATAAGCATTTTGTCATCAAAAAATGTTAATTCAAAAGAACTAGGAAAGGCCCAAATCGGTAAACTTTTTATTCCCAGTTTTGACCAAGGAAGGCAGAATCAAATCTTTCAACAACACGTACACGATGTCAAATTTCAAAGCTAATAATATCAACACAATGAACAATGTGTTGATATCGCAGTTCACGGCATCTATGTCACGGTACCGTGGAAAGGATGCCGAGGTCAATAATTTTAACATCACGTACACGTTGTTAAAATTCACGGTCAATAATATCAACACATTGTTCATTGTGTTGATATTATTGACCGTGGCATCCTTTTTCCGGTACTGAAAAAAGGATGCCACATATTATATATAGAAAAAGAGTGAATTATTTATAGAAAAAAGAGTAAATCTGGGCGTATTTAAAGAAATCGAGAGGAGCAATGTATCACTACAAGCTCCTCCCTAACCTATATACCACATACTATTTATTCTTGTTGTTTTTGATGGTGCAAAGGTAGGGGTTTTTCTTCATATAAAAGTTTTCAAAATGTGCAGAAAAATTACGAAATTGTTCAAATTGAAGAAAAATATTTGTATTTTCGGTTAAACACTTGGTAATATTAAGAAAAATGGCTATTTTTGTAGCGCATTTTATAAACTTTGAGATATAGTACCTTCATGAATAAACTATTTTCCGTTCTATTTCTGATCATTCCTGTTCTGTTGTGTAACTGTACTAGTTCGACACCAGAACAAGAAGGGAAAAACATACCTACGGATTTACAAATCTCTACCACCCTTTCAAATCTTCGCATTACCAGTATTGCAGAAGATGCGAATGGTTATATCTGGTTCGGAACCTCCCGAGGTTTGAACCGCTATAATGGAGATGATTTACACCAGTATTTCTGCAACGATGAACCTAATGCCATCCCTGACAACCGTATCAACGATGTCTTCTGCGACTCCAAAGGCGACATCTGGATTACGACCAAAAATGGTGTTGCACGCTATACTGACAAAGACGATTTCGAACAGATCCCTGTAAGATTCTCCAACCCACGCTGCCAAAAGATGGTAGAGAACAGTCGTGGCGAATTGTTTGTAACACAGACAAATGCCATTCTCAAATACGACGCAGAGGAAAATGTATTTAAGAGTGTCATCGAAAACGTCTCTTATGTAGATCCTATGTTGCAGAAAGTCTTTATGGACGAAGAGGACAACATCTGGATTGTCGATGACCACAATGTTGCATGTTACAGCACCACGACATTTAATCTGCGAGAGCAGCTCGATTTAGGAGAAAATCCTAATATGCTGACGGCGGCGCTGATGGATCGTTATCTTTGGCTGGTAACCTCAGATGGTCTGCACATCTACAATGTCCTTGATCATAAATGGATCAAAACGCCTGATTCCTTACGCGCAAATACCTTATTTAATAAAGCGCATATTGAGACGATCATTACGGCAGGAAATGAATATATCCTTCTCTGTACGTCAGAAGGTCTATTCTTATATAGCCCTGAGCACGATGTCCTTCTACATCAGAATCAACCGTCTTTCCCATTCGAACCAATCAGCTATATGGCAAATCTGGCTTTGACAGATTCGCATGGCAATCTCTGGCTATGTTCTGATTCTCAAGGCTTCTCCGTACGTCAGTTCCAAAGCGAGCAGTTCAATTCGCATCCTGCACTGGTCAACGCTCTGCATGGTCATCCGGTTGCATCTTTGGCTGTCGACCAGCAGAAAACGCTGTGGATTGCTACTCAGGATGAAGGTATCTACAATTATAACATTGAGACGGAGAAAATCCTATACTACAACCCTGAAACCTACTCTCCGATTTCGAGAGAGCTGAACCGTCGTATCAGTTTTATTTATATTGACAGACAGAATGATATCTGGGTATCCATCGCGCCGAAAGGTCTCTTGCAGCTTCGTCGCAGAGGTGAACATCTCGAACTCGTCAACAACTACGATCTACCTGTGGCCATTGTCCTGAAAGAGGATAAAGACGGAACTCTTTGGGCCGGCTGCTATGGTAATTCGTACTATTCTAAGAGAAAAACCGATAAGCAATTCCAGGAGCATCACCTCTTCAGCAATACTTTCAGCTATCTTTCGTGTCTCGAACTGCTTCAGGATGGTACACTTGCAGCATTAGTCAGAGAGCAAGGCCTGCGTTTCATTAATCCAGAGACACAGGAACTTAACACTCAAGAAATTACAGATTCTCTTTTGAATACTTGTATTGCCCGTAGTATCTTCCTACCAAGTTCTTTAAAAGAAGATGCTAATGGCAAGCTGTGGATCGGAACGATCAGTAATGGTTTGATGTGTTATGACCGTCAGTCTCAGACGCTCGAAAATATAAAAGGAGCGCCATGTGAAGATATTGCATCCATTGAGCTCGATTATCAAGGCAATCTCTGGATCAGTACTCAATACGGATTAGGCAAATATAACCAGGAGACCAAAGCTTTTACCAACTATTATAGCACCGACGGACTTCCTGGCAACGAATACTATGACCGCGCTTCTTGCCAACTTGCAGATGGTACGCTTGTATTCGGTGGACCTCATGGTTTGACCGTATTCAACCCGATCAACGTACCTGAAGCCACCGAAGGAACCATTATCCTCGAGGACTTGAAGATACACAATGCTCTGATCCGTCCTCGCCAGGATAAAGCCATTACACAGAAGCTGAATACTTGTGAAGAGATTGTACTTAATAATGATCAGACAAGCTTCAGTATCTCGTTCTCAGCGCTTGACTTCAGTGAAGAGAAACGCTTCAACTATCAGTATATGCTCGAAGGCTTTAACAATCATTGGGTTGAAGCCAACAGCAACCGAGAAGCTTTCTATGCGAATCTTCGCCCTGGCAAATATGTCTTCCGCGCCCGAATCACCAATAAAGATCGTGATTACGTCATTGCAGAAACTAGTATTCCTGTAAGAATCAATCCTTCTATCTGGGGTACCTGGTGGGCAATTATGCTATATATTGTCTTCGGATTGGCTGTTATACTCTACATTATCCGACTGACACGCAATGCCCGTAAGGAAAAATGGAACCGTCTGCAGAGTCAGCGCGAGAAAGAGCAGGAGCATCGTATCAACCAGATGAATATGAGTTTCTTTGCCAATGTCAGCCACGAATTCCGTACGCCACTCACCGTCATCTCTGGACCTATCAGCCAACTATGTAAGAACTCGGAGATCAAAGGCGAGGAACATCGTCTGTTACAAGTAGTCAATCGCAGTGTGAACCGCATGCTGCATCTGGTCAATCAGATGATGGATTTCCACAAACTGGAGAACGATACGCTCCGTCTGGAGGTGAAGCGCCAGGATGTCATCGGCTATCTGAAGCAGGCTGCAGAGTTCTTTGCTGTCAATGCCAAGGATAAGAATATCATCTTTCACACACATGGTCTGGATGATTACTTCCTGATGTGGATAGATGCAGACAAGCTTGACAAGATCATGAACAACCTGCTGGGCAATGCCATGAAATACACTCCTGCTGAGGGAGAAGTCTCACTCAGTTTCGACGTCGTAACTCGTGAGGAAGTGGCATCGCTCTTTGATCAGCCAGACCAAATGACGGATCAGCAATATATTAAGATCAGCGTCTCGGATAATGGTCCTGGCATTCCTGAGGAGAAACGTGAGAAGATCTTCGAGCGTTACTATCAGTTGCAGAGAAGTACAAATGGCACCAGCTTCAACTGGGGAACCGGCATCGGTCTCTATTATGCTCGTAGCCTTGCACTTCTGCACCACGGTGCACTCCGCGTCATGGACAATCCATCAGGACAGGGAAGCCAGTTTACGCTTGTTCTACCAGTCAACAAAATCGTTTATAAAGAGAGTGAATTTGCGAATGTCGAGCAGAGTCAGAATGCACTCTTCCCATTGCAGCAAACAGAAGCACAGGAAGATGATCAGCCACAAACCGTTGAAGATCAGAGCAAGCCTCATCTGCTGGTGATCGATGACGATGTGGAAGTCATTCATTATCTTAAGCTTCTGTTGGGACAGAACTACAATGTCACTTGTCGTTTCGATGCAGAAACCGCACTGGAAACATTACAGCGTCAGGATCAGGAAGTGGATCTGATCATGAGCGATATCATGATGCCAGGAACCTCTGGCGTACAGCTCTGTCAACAGATCAAGGACGATCCGCAGCTCTGTCATATTCCGGTCATCCTTGTAACCGCAAAAACGACGGTCAAAGATCAGGTTGAAGGCCTTCAGGCAGGTGCCATGGCTTACGTTTCTAAGCCATTCGACCCTGCATATCTGCAAGCGCTCATCCAGAGTCTGCTCGACAGTCGCAACCATACACGTCAGCTCCTGCAGGAAAACACACAGACCGACGTGCTGGAAGAAAACACGCTTTCGAGTCAGGACAACGCCTTCATGACCGAGCTCTACCGACTCATGGAAGAGGAGTTGGCCAACCCGGATATGGATATCACTCGCATGACCGAACTCCTTCATATCTCACGCTCTAAACTCTATTATAAGATCAAGGGCCTTACGGGTGAGAATCCAAGTGTATTCTTCAAACAATACAAACTTAATCGTGCAGCCGAATTGCTGAAAGAAGGTAAGTACAATATTTCTGAGATCTCGCTCCTTACTGGATTCAATACCTTGTCTCATTTCTCTACGAGCTTCAAGAAACAGTTCGGCGTGACTCCAAGCGAATACTGATAAAAACCTTTTGAACAAATAAACAAACAAATGACCAAATCCGAAAAAGATTTGGTCATTTTTAGTACTTATATATATAAATAATGTGTTATCTTTGCAGCGTGAAAAATGATTGATACGTCAAGCAATGTTTTCTACTGAAATCTTCCGTTAAACATAAAGACTTAAAACCTATGAAAAATTTTAAATTTCTGACAGCAGCAGCTCTTCTTATGATGGCTGCGATCCCTGCCTCAGCTCAGTGGCAGCGTACTCCTACTCCAAATGACACACTGCAGTCGGTTCGCGTAAATCCGAATGGAAGTGTCACCTACAGCATCTATGCACCTAAGGCTCGCACCGTCTCTTTGGCAGGTGACGCTATGCCATGGGGTGTAAAGATTGATTCAAAAGAGAATCCAAACGGTGTCTGGAGTTTCACCGTTCCTAATGTTACTCCAGGTGTCTATCGTTATCATTTCGTTGTAGATGGCGTTCAGGTCTATGATCCTAAGGCTCCAACCACCGTCGAACTGGGTGCTACTGCTATGGTTGCTCCTAAGGGAGATGAGTTCTTTGCTTATCGCAAGGATGTAAAGCATGGTTCCATGGCTGTACGTAGCTATGAGTCAAAGACTCTCGGCACTACTCGTACTATGCGCGTCTGGACACCAGCTGGTTATGAGAAGTCTACACAGAAGCTCCCTGTTCTCTATCTGATTCATGGCGGTGGTGATACAGACACCTCTTGGCCAGGCGCAGGAGCTGCAGGAAATATCCTCGACAATCTGTTGGCCGACGGTAAGATCAAGCCAATGATCGTCGTTATGCCAAACGGCTCTATCGATGTAGAAGGCGACTTCACCGGCGAGGTACCTCTCTTCGCTCAGGATATGGTAACAGACATCATCCCATTCATCGAAAACAATTATCGCGTACTCACCGATCGCAAGAACCGCGCTATGGCCGGTCTTTCAATGGGTGGTATGGAGACGCTCGAAACCTGTCTTCAGAACATCGATATGTTCAACTATGTATGGGTACTCAGCAGCAGCTTCAAGCCAGGTAGCGACTTCAAGGCAGAAGCTGAGCGTCTCGGTGTCTTCAAGAATGCAGAGAAGATCAACAAGACCTGGAAGATCTTTGCTCTGACACAGGGTGGTCCTACCGACATCGCATATCAAAATGGCCAGAACTGCAAGAAGATTCTCGACGAGGCTGGTATCAAGTACGAGTATAATGAGGTTTCAGGCGGTCACAGCTGGGAGGCTTGGCGTCAGAATCTCTATGATCTCGCACAGAGACTGTTCAAATAAGAATAAGGGTAGTAAAAACTCTCTTCTATATTCCGTCGTAAATAACCTTTACAATCAGAATTGTCAACACCGTAATAATGACAGGGCGAGCAATAGTCTCGCCTTTCTTTATAAATGATCGTGCACCGAGATAATTACCAGCCACACTAAAAACTGCCGCTGCTAGGCCAAGCTGAAGGACCACGGTTCCATTGAGCATGAACACACACAATGACATGATGTTCGACGAGAGGTTGATGACCTTGGTGATACCCGCCGACTGACGAAGCGTGAGATGTGCCATTCCAGTGAGCAA
>JAZUIL010000134.1:0-6216 GCA_045642245.1 Bacteroidales bacterium | reverse complement strand
TCGTCAACGTTCTCAGCCATTGGAGACGATGGCGTAATAGGATAGATAGCAGCAACCTCGCTGAACATATACGCGATATGAGCAGCAGCGGTGTTACCATCACATGTCATAAATTTTTTTGCCATGTTTGTTTTTAATTTTTAATTTATAATGTATAATTTATAATGTATAAATGTTACAACTTATTATTTTTGTTTTCGTTAGCCTTTTTTATTATCGAAACAAGTAGTTTTATTAATTCTTGATTTTTTGGATAAATATATTCATAATGAGCATCTGGTATATAACCTGCTTCATGAAGCAAATCTATCCAGTACTCAGTTTCTTTGGCTTCTTTGAGCGAGATATTAAATCTTGCTACAAAATCTGCAGTACTTTGACCTACTAATCCTTCTCTGATATTTGCACCGATACTCGTTCCGGATCTTAATACCTGAGAACTGAGTTCACGTGGACATTTAGCATCAGACAATTTTCGGAATAATCTAATAATATCTAATGCAAATTGCTTGCTCTTTTCAGCAACAACATTGTCAAGCATAGCAATCAATTATGCATTATACATTATAAATTATAAATTATTTCTTTACTAAGCGCGCTTAGTAAAGAAAGCCGAAGAGCCAGAGTGGTATTACGTTGTCGTGGCCGATTTCGAAGTTGTCGATTGCGTAGTAGTACTCCGGATTGTTCTTGGTACGTACCACCCAGTCGCAGACACGGAAACGATCCTTGCCATTTACGAGGAACTGTACGTTACGCTCGGTGCTCTTGTTGAGCTTGTTGCTCTGGTGGATCATATTGTAGAAGAAAGTCTCACGCAGCTGGCGAGGCTCCACCTCATTCAGACAAGTTGGATAGAGGATGTTCGTGTTATGCATATACACTACTGCAGGCTTCTTAGGGAACGACTCCTCAGTGGTGTAGAGCATATTGATCAGTCGAGCCTCCTTGAGGTAAGAGAGATAGTTCACTACCGTAGCGCGGCTGGTCTCGATGCTCTTAGCCAGAAGGCTGACGTTTGGCGAACAAGGAGCATCCTGAGCCAGGATGTGAAGCAGCTTCTTCAGCTTAGGCAGGTAAGAGAGCTCGATTTCCTTCAAGAAAAGGATATCTACCTCGAGCATCGTATTCATCTTCTTGATAAGCATCTCAGAGTAGTTCTTCTTCTCGAGGAAGAATGGATAGTATCCGTGGTGGATATAATCCTTGAAATAGTTGAGAGGCTTGATCTGACTGCAGATCTCAGTGGCAATAGCCTGGTGGTTCTGGATCAGCTCTTCGTAAGAGTAGCTCTTGAAGTTGGTGCCAGCCATGAGGTTGACATACTCACGGAACGAGAAACCACGGAGGTTATAAGAGTCAACAATGCCGTTGAGCACAGGGTTAGCCTCCTTCAGGCGCATCACCGTACTACCAGCAAAGATAATCTGAACTTTAGGATACTGATCGTGAATGAACTTCAACTCCTCACTCCAGTCCGGATACTTGAAGATCTCATCGATCAAAAGCGTACGGCCACCCTGCTGCTGGAAAGCTGCCACAAATTCTCGCAGTGTGTGGGTGTAGAAATAGAAGTGATTCATGTTGATGTAGAGGCAACGATGATCATCAGGGCCATACTTCTCGAGCGCATACTGGAGCAGGAACGTAGTCTTACCTACGCCACGGCTTCCCTTAATGCCAATCAGACGACTACCCCAGTTAATCTCATCGATCAACTGACGACGTACAGGTGAATAAACGTGCTCTACAAGATACTTGTGTGTTCTGTAAAAAGTCTCCACTATCAGTAAGTTTAAGATTTATAACATAACAAACATAACTCCATACCTTATGCATAGATATAGTTTGCGCGGCAAAGATAAGAAAAAAAATCGATATTGCAAACTATAAATGCCAAAAATTTTGCTATTTTTTCATTTTTTGTACTTTTTTTGATGTTTTTATTCCTCAAAAATAGTTCAAAAAATGAAAAATGGCTCACTTATGTATTTTAGCAAGCCATTTTTTTTTATTAAATCTACTATCTTAAGAGCAACTTAGTATTGCCCACAAAGTAGAATCCAGGAGCCTTCATCTGGAAGCGGTTTTTTCCATTCTGGCAGTGTAGTACACCACGTAGCACACCATCAGTAGTGTAAGCGCTGAAGTCTCGAGCATCGGATGTTTCTACCACAATTTCCATGCCTTCAGCATAGATCTTGAGGTAGTCCTCTCCTATCACCTCTTCCAGAGAATTTGACTCAGACAACAGATCATCAAGATATGGATCCATGATCATGATGCTACGGGTCTGAGCAGATCCTGCACCCTTCATATAAGTGCGGAATGGTAAGGCGTCAAATGAATCATCAAAAGAAGAACCAGTTTCATTCATACCCAAAACACTTTGAGTATACATATAAGTACCGTAATGTTTTGATGCAGTTGGTTTCATTTCATCATCGCTCACATTAATAGTCGTTGCACCGCCATCGAACATGATCTTCTGAGGATCACCACTTTTAATATGAGATGTACGATCATACTCTGTTCCTTCCAAAGAGAACTCATAGAAGTCGTTGCCCGGGAAAGAAATGATGTATGGTACACCGGCTGTCAGATAGACATAATCTTTGAATGTATGAGCATTGTTATACCATTTTACATCATCACGAGTATTCTGATCATCAATATACTTTTCAAGATTTGTAAAATATGAATTAGCTACATAACTATAATTACCACTTACCTGAGAGCCTTCTATAAACAAGCCAGAACCTGTTTTTGATGGTCTCATAAAGGTAGCATTATTATTTGTAAATGCCGTCATACCATTAAGCCAGTACTCATGGTGAAGCTCACTCACATCATAGTCTATACCTCCTATTGTTTCAACGGCATTATCACCATAGAAGTGAGAAATCTCGCCATTCTTGCTAGCAGTAATCTTTGTGGCCGTAAATGGCAGACAGATACCCTCCCATGCGGTAGGATTCACATAATCAGAACCCGCAGAACCTACATTGCGGAAATACTTAGGCAAGCGCTCATACCAAACCTTAGAGCCTACATTGAAAGCATACGGTGCATTGAAACAGGTCATAAGACCTAATGCCTCTTCTGAATAATTGCCATATCCATCAAGACTTTTCAAGTTTGAATAATCAATCAGGTGCAAGTATTCAATGCTTCCATTTGCTGTAGATGTACCAGTGATATGGTGGCCCTTGAAATCAGCGTAACTGATATCACTTTCATCTGAATGATCGCCATACAAACCTTTCTTGACAAGGCTATATGCATTATTCGTACCACTTGGCAGCGCTGACCATGGAGATGCTGTCGGAGCTGTCTCATCTGTTTGAAGCGTATAAACAAGGAGATTGCGAGTCACATTCTTGGCTGGAGTATAGCTCTTCAATCCGAAGTATGGCATATCAATCTGTGGTGCGAAGAAATAATTACCATTTTTACCATACTGATATCCTGTGCTACCAGGAAGGAAGCTTACAGCCGTCACCTTATCATCCACCACAGCACCCTCTTCATTGAAGAACACATCATACTTATTCTTTGAGTGATTAAAGGCTTCTGCGCGATATACGCGCTCCTCTCCTACAGGTTTAATGCTTCCGCCATACGATCCACCATAGAGATAATCACTACGATAGATAGCATTTGGCTTGGTAGAAGGATTCTCTGCCGTAAGATTCTGACCGAAGAAAATATAGTCATTAATGACCTCCTTCTTTTCTGCATCAAGTGGATCTTCTATAACTTTATTAAATAAAGGTATATAAGTCTTAGACAGTTCGTCATATCTTAGCATATCCTTATCATGCTCATATTTCTGTGTAGCATAATCGATGTCTACGTGGTGATTGGTCAACTGATAGTAGAAATCATGATCTGCATAGCTCTCATAAAATTCCTTACGATAATGAGGCTTTCTATTGTTACGCAAATGCTTACCTTCATCTGTTCCTTCAGTATTGAAAGTTGCATACTGATAATCACCATTTCTAAAATAGTCTTCTACGTATCCCTTTTCTGTATGACCATCATCTGCTAATGCATCACTATTATTTCCCACATGATAGCGCTTATGCAGATAATAGTTATTACCATCATATGCGCGCCCGCCATTCTTGTCCGTATCAGTCAGGGATTCTCCTGCGTGACGAACAATTAAATTATATGGTTTGTTGCCATTTGGCAATTCGAAATTATTGCTGGCTGGCAAAGTGAGCGTATGCCCCATGCCATGGAATTTTCCCTTGAATGAAGACAAATCATACGATGGAGGCATTGTCTTATTAGAAAGATCGATATTATCCATCAGATAGAACTCCAATCCTTCGGCATTCGTAGGATGGCCATAAATATCTGTCCATCCATCACCATGAATACCGTTTAGTTCCTGATTAGCCTCATCTCCTTTGATCCATGTAGCATAGTTCAGGAAGTTGATCATATCATCCGCTGTCTCTATATAGATACGAGCCCCTTTGACAGGCTGCAGATTGATATCGATAGGGTCTTGAGAAGGCAAGGCCCCCATAAACTCAGGAGCTGAAAGAGGTTCCTTTTGCTCTCGCATATTCCAAACTTGAGTCATATTATGATAGTTATGAACATCGATGGTAGTGATAGGTTCCTTTCCGCCATCGGTACTCAAAACATCGAAAGTCGACTCTCCGGCCTGGAAACGGAATGCCAAGCCCCATTTATTCAAGTAATAAGAAGCAGGCAATTCGAGTTTCTCATTACCATCACGATAGGTCACTTTATACTTATCTACATTATAACCATTATCAGCGTGTACAAGGTTTGATCCATTCGGGCCATCAGCTGGAGGAAGTAACATCCACTGCTTGTTTTTGATAGGCATACCATCATCACCTTCAACCGTAATTGTGCTGGTATTAACGCGAATGATTTCGCCTGGCAAAGCGCAGTTTTCAATTCGTGGAGCACCCATTACAGTTGGGCCTTGCAGATATACAATTGTCAAGTTAATAGTATATTCATACTCTTCAGTCGCTCCAGGATTCTTTGCCTTAAGCAGCATTTTAACCTGAGTATCCTCTCCCATGAAGTTTTTATAATACTCCTTTTTCTCCTGTTCTGTCCATTCTGAGTATTGATTTGGATCTGAAAGAGATGGATTATTATTTGCACGGTCATTCAAACGGATACCTAAGACAGGAAGACCAGAAGAAGTCTCTGAATGATAGTATGCGTAAGTAGACGCATCTTTTATATCTTTGAACTCCCATGTATTTGAAGCATCTTCAAGATTGGAAGTATTATTGACAACAGGACGACTAACGGTAGTATTCCAAGTGTTACCCCACTCCATGTTTCGAGTCTCCGAGTTTTCACTTGCATTCTCACCAATATACACGAACATCTCATACTTCTCTCTATCTTTGCCAGTTTCAGGGTCCGTCTTAAAATTACCATCAAGCGAAGATGCATACTCAACTTTTGCATTATCATGCACACCCATCAGATCGGATTCATATCCGCTAGGAGCAGTCTCTGGCATACCATGATCCAGCCACTTGACACTCTCAAGATGTACCTTGCTCTGATCCTTTACAATACCATCAAGAATAACCGCTTGTTCTGCCTGATTGAGCAAGAACTTCTGATTATAGTCCATGGTGTAGCAAGTGAGTACCACATTATAGAAATACTTTGATCCTTGCAGATACCAGTAGTGACAAGCCGCCGGGTTCATGCTCTCAAGCAAAGCCTGATCTTCTGATTTTGTGATACTACCGCTGCTATATGTCGGGTGGAAGTTGGTCGGATAACAGTCATCCACAACATACTGAGGGGCCTTACCATCAAAACATGTTCCAGGGAACATAAAGTTTCCACTCGTCTCCAAGAAATAGTGATCATCTTTCTTGTCATCAGCAAGGTCTGTTCCTGAGGCAGTAGTCTTGGCTTCGTGGTGGTTAGCAGCATAGATATAGCCACCGCCTTCACCTTGTGTAGCTGTAAGTAGTTTCACCTCAAATACGCCCACTACAGGGCCATAATAATAATCAAGACTTGAACCTCCATTATGTGCAGTTCTTACGCCATCCTGCTCATTCTGAATACGCAATGTATAGCCATTATTCAGGCCCACAAGATTACGGCCAGTACCCAGATTACGCTTCTTGAATTTATCTGCGTTCTGAGATTTCTCTTCATCCGTAGAGGCATTATACTGAGCAT
>JAZUIL010000133.1:0-20720 GCA_045642245.1 Bacteroidales bacterium | reverse complement strand
TCGAGTGCAGCCTTCACGGTAGCAAACTGAGCGGCCCATGCTGGATTGATAGGTGCAGACAAAGGAAGATTCAACTGACCAGCTACGATACGAGTCAAAGGATAAGAAGCAATCTCATCCATCTTGCTGGTGAGGTTATCCTTAGAGATAGCCTCAATGCTGCTGACCTGTACGTCGAGTGCAGCCACGCTCTCTGCAGAGAACTCAGTGAGCTTAGCACGCATGAAATAATCCTTTACCTTAGCATCGAGAGCCTTATATGCAGCATCGATGTCAGCGGTCTTGTCACCATAAGGAGCAGCTACCTCTGCAGCAGCCTTAGCAGCAGCAAGTGCAGCCTCGAACTTGGTTTTGCGATAGCTGTCGAGTGAAGAAGAACTGTCTGCCAATGCGATCTCGGTAGCATCAGCCTTGCCAAGCTGTGTGAGGATGGCCTGAGCAGCTTCCTGCAGCTTCTTACCCTCTTCGTCAGCTGTATTGAAAGTGCTGAGCTTGAGAGTGTCAGTTCCTTCGATGACTGGAGTAAGGTCAGTGAGCACCTTGCTGAGCCACTGCGATACTGCCATCACTTCATCGACGTGGATAGCACCATCGTTGTTGGTGTCGATATACTTAAGAGACTGAGTGTCGATCTCGAGGCCCTGTGTAGGACATGAGAGTACGGTCCATACTTTCTTGTCAAGTTCAGCAAGATGCTTGATGTCTTCTGCTGAGGAGATGTTCACACGGGTGTTGCCACCGATGCGGTTGTAACTAAATTTGTAATCGCTCATAATTTTATGTTGTTTTGTTACTATGTTGTTTTGTTGTTAGGTTCTTTTGTTATTTTGTTGTTTTGTTAATCTGGTTATGCATTGTATTCTTTGTAGATTCGCTGCTCGCGATGCTCTAGAATGATCTTTGCATCAGGATATTTCTCTGCCAGGTGTTCTGCCAGATGTTGAGCTGCATATACGCTGCGATGCTGTCCTCCAGTACATCCGAAGCTGACCATCAGGCTGGTGAATCCACGACGAAGATACGTCTCTACGGCTGGATCTACGAGGTTATAGACATTCTGCACGAATGCAGGCATCTCCGGATTGTCCTCCAGGAAGTCGATGACTGGCTTATCAAGGCCTGTCAGTTGCTTATACTCTGCATAACGACCAGGATTATGAGGTGCACGACAGTCGAAGACAAAGCCTCCACCATTACCGCTGTAGTCATTAGGAATACCTTTCTTATAGCTGAAAGAGGTGACGCGTACGGTCAGACGTCCTTCTGTCTCCTGTGACTGGAACATCTCCAGCTTAGCCACTTCTCTGATGACCTCACAAAGATACGGACAGTCCTCCTCTATCTCGAACTTATCGATGGCAGGTTGTGTCTCATCCATATAGCCATCATCGCCTACCGTACAGCCGGCCGAATCGTCTGGACCCCAATTGCCGTCGATGAATCCTTCTCCGAACAAAGCTGTCAGCATCGCGTTCTGTCCTGCTTTGAGAGAACAGTTCTTGAACGCTGGCTCACTGTCCTTCTCGGTCATGCTGACCAATGTGGCGAGCGTCTGTCGAATCGGTGTCTGGAACATCGTCTTCTTCTCATAGAGGCCACGGAATCCATAGGCTCCGAGCACTTGCAGCAGACGGAAGAAGACAAAGACACGCAGGCGATGACGGAATACACGCGTACTCATCGTCTGGAAGTCCTGCAGCGCATCCACATATTCTGTCATCAGTTCCTCTCGCAGTTCTGGCGAATAGCCGGCACGTGTCTGCCAGAGGAACGAAGCTACATCATAATAGATCGGGCCTTCGTAGCCTCCCTGGAAGTCGATGAACGCAGGTTTTCCTTCATCGATCATGACGTTCCGGCTCTGGAAGTCACGGTAGAAGAATCCCCATTTCTCGTCCTCGTTTGTACAGTCGAGCAAAGCGGTCGTGAGTTTCTCAAAGTCCGCCTCCAGACGCATCTCATCCAGCGGATAGCCAGTAAGCTTGAGGAAACAGTATTTGAAATAATTGAGATCCCATCGGATCGTCATGCCACTGAAACGTGGCTCACGTGAACAGTTCGACTTGAAGTCAAATCCTTCAGCGGTCTTGAACTGTATGGCTGGCAAGGCTCTCAGCACCTTCTTCAGCAGGTCCTTGGCCTCTTCGCACCTATCAGGATCAGAGATGACATCATAGAGCGATACGCTTCCCAGATCCTGCTGCAGATAGCGCATCTCATCGTCTGATGCAATAAAGACACGAGGAACGGACAATCCTTGTCCGCACATATGTCTGACCAGTGACAGGAACGCGTGATTCTCCTTTTGATTCTCACCGATGACACCGATGACCGAACCAGCATCCGGTTCCAGTCCATGCCACATTCTGAAGTAGCGTCTGTTGCTGCCAGCACCACCGAGAAGTGATACTTTAGCAGGTTCTTGTCCGAAGAAATCTGTATATAGTTTTGTTAATTCTTTCATTGATTTTTCAGGATGAAAAGACATCCTTAGATTATACACGTGCAAAGATAGGACTATTTTTGTTCAAAACCAAAAAAAGGGATGAAAAATTTTGCTATCACGTAAAAAATGACTATCTTTGCACCCGATTTTAATAGAATATGCAAAACCCAGACGTACAGAACGTAATGAATAGCCTCGGTATCGTAGGACGTAGTCCTCTTCTGATGCAGGCCTTGAACGCAGCCATTCAGGCGGCGCCATTCGACGTGAGTGTACTTATTACGGGCGAGAACGGTGTCGGTAAGGAAGTCTTCCACCGCATCATGCATAATTTCTCTTTGCGCAAACACAAGAAGTGTATCGCAGTCAACTGTGGTGGCCTTCCAGAAGGTACCATCGACTCTGAGCTCTTCGGTCATGTCAAAGGTGCATTTACCGGTGCTACTTCCGATCGTAAGGGATACTTCGAAGAGGCTGATGGCGGTACGATCTTCCTCGATGAGGTCGGTGAGCTCCCACTCTCCACACAAGCGCGTCTGTTGCGAGTTCTTGAGACAGGTGAGTACTACCACGTCGGCAGTAGTGAAGTGCGTCGTACGAACGTCAGAATCGTTGCAGCGACCAATGTAGATCTGCGCAAAGCCATCAGCGAACATAAGTTCCGTGAGGATCTCTACTATCGTCTTTCTACCATCACGATCAATGTTCCTTCATTGCGCGATCGTCAGGAAGATATCTACCTGCTTTTCCGTAAGTTTGCCAACGATATCTCTGGCAAGTATAACATGCCGAAGATCGAGCTGACAGAGGAAGCTCGTCACTTGCTCCTCGCCTATCAGTGGCCAGGTAACGTACGTCAGCTCCTGCATCTTGTTGAAGAGATCTCAATCGTCGAGCAGGAACGTGTCATTACTCCTGAGATCCTGCAGCGTCACTTGCCACAGTTCGTCAGTGGCATCAGTGTAGGCGGTGCAGACAGCGATGGTAGTTCGACTTTCGGTCCTGGAGAAAAAGAACTCCTCTATAAGGTGATCTTCGAGATGCGACAGCAACTGATAGAGGTTCGTAACAAGCTTGGCCTGAACAAACAGGAAGACACGCATTCACATCATCATCTGCTTGCGCCTGGCAATCCTGCAGAGGACGATGAGATCCTTGATGCACAGGAGGTCGATACTCCTGCCGCTGCCATAAATGCTTCTTCTGTTGCAAATACCGCTCCTGCAGCTCCGGTGATCCGTACGATGGAAGAAATTGAGAAGGAGGCTATTATGCAGGCGCTGGAACGTAATAATGGTAATAAGCGCAAGGCGGCTGAGGAACTCAATATCTCAGAGCGTACCATTCATCGCAAGATCCAGGATTATGGACTATAAAATAGTTAGGAGTGAGGAGTATTTTTTCCTCGCAAAAACTCTTATTAGCATAACATACAACTCCTCACTCCTAACTCCTCACTCCTAACTAAACATTATGAAGAAATATTTTCTTTTTGCAATCATATCATTGATCACCGCGGTGTGTGTCACCTCTTGTGCCATCAGCTATAAGCTCAATGGTGCCAGTATTGACTACGCCACCACCAAGACCATCAGCTTTGAGTATATCCCTATCAAGGCGGCTATGGTCTATGCTCCGCTGGCCGTTAACTTCAATGATGAGTTGCAGGCAAAATATGCTAACCAGACAAAGCTTGAGCAGGTAAGAAGCGATGGCGATCTGCAGATCAGTGGTGCTATCACAGGTTATACGCTTACTCCACAGGCTGTAAAGAAAGACGCTTATGCAGCTGAGACACGTCTTACGGTCAAGATCAAGATTAAGTTCGTCAATAAGGTCAATAAGACTGAGAACTTCGAAAAGGAATTCAGCGCATATCGTGACTTCGATGCTACGCAGATGATTACCGACGTTCAGGATGGCCTCTGTGATGAGATCATCAAGGAGATCGTTGAGCAGATCTTCAATGCAACCGTAGCTAACTGGTAATAGTTGAGAGTTTAGTGTTCAGAGTTTAGAGAAGAGTTTAGGGTTTAGAGTTTAGAGTAAAGTATAGAGAGATGCTTGAGACTTGGTTAAGACATCCAGAGGAAATGGGAGCTGAGGCCGTTGCAAAGTTGCCTGAGCTGATAGCACAGTATCCTTACTGCGCTACCTATCGCCTACTCTATGTGGTGGCTTTGGCCAATGTGCATTCCACGAAACTCGAGCAGGAGGTGCGTACTCAGTCGGTTGCTTTACCAGAACGTATCCGTCTTTTCCAGTTGGTGAACAAAGGTGAATACGAGTGGGTATCGCTCATGCAGGAACTAGAGGAAGCACGTCGCACCAAGCCTGAGATTACCGACTTCGAACTCATTGACAAGTATCTCTCCGTCATCCACGACAATCAGGGTAATGAGGCCACATATAACGTGGAGGATCTTGTATCAAAACCAACCTATCAGATCGATGCGGAAGACGACGATTCAGATAGCGTCTTAGAGGTCGATCCGCTGCAGGATGAACTCATTGACAACTTCCTTCAGGCTGAGTCGGAAGGTACGCTTTTTGTTCCGAAAGCTGACCCGAAAGAAATGGTTGAGGACGATCCAAATTTGATCGAAAAAATCACAGATCGTGCATTTTTAACCGAGAGTTTGGCAAAGGTATATGTCAAACAGCACAAATATGAGCAGGCTTTGGCTATTTTTTCGGAATTAAATTTGAAATATCCAAAAAAAAATTGTTACTTTGCAGACCAAATTCGGTACCTGGAGAAGGTTATCGAGTATAAAAAGCAGAAATAATTAAAAATAATAAACAAAATAAATCAAAACAAAATGGTAATTCTTACTGTAATCATTGTAATCATCAGCATCCTTCTTGTTGCTGTTGTATTGCTTCAGAAATCTAAGGGTGGTGGTCTCGCTGCCGGCATGGGTGGTGGTAACCAGATTTTGGGTGCTCCAAAGACTACTGATTTCCTTGAGAAGGCTACTTGGACTCTTATGGCAGTCGTAGCAGTATTCTGCATCTGCTGCACTCTTATCCTTGGCCATGCTGGTAACAGCGTTAAGGGTAGCGCTATTGAGGCTATCGAGGGTAATGCTCCAGTTCTTCCAGAGGCTGTTAGCGAGTCTGCTGACGCTCCTGCTGCTGAGGCTCCAGCTGAGGCTGACGCTGAGTAATCAGATTTACCTATTTAATTATTACATAAGAATCCGCCAGACACGATTTGTGTTTGACGGATTTTTTTATGTGAATAAACGTCTTGATATTTCCTCTGACGATTTGTCGTTTCCTCTGACGATTTGACGTTTCCTCTGACGATTCGTATTAATGATTATACTTGTCTTTCCTGTATTTCAGGATGTAGAACAATCCACCGATCACCAGCAGTTCAATGCAGCAGATCAGCCAGAAGTTATCCTGCAGCTTCCAATGATTCATCTTCAGGCCGTAGACGGTCATTGCAATGAAATAGATCAGCAGCGCTATCGGCATCACAATATATTTAGGATATTTTTTCATCGTCTGTTATTCGTTTGTCTTTTCTTCGGCAGGAACCTTGACTCCATGCTTACACAGTTCCTCATAGATCTCCACACATGCTATGGCATCGAGCGAAGCGTAAGATTGCTGTGCGAACGACAGCTGGTCGGCCTCCCAGTTGGTCATCTGTTGTTTCTTTGAGAGTCTTTTCTCAAATACATCTGCATAGATCTTGGCCAGGCTCATGTCCGTGATGCCATAATCCTTTACGAAGCTCTGCAGTTCGATGAAGCCTTGTGGATTGATCTCCTCCCATTTGTTGAGATTGCGGATGTCGTCTTTTGTGCTGAGACCTACCTTGATGACCGAAGGATCTTCGAGCAATTCTTTCAGGCAAGCTGGCATGCCTTTGATCTTATTCAGGCGGAAGAGGAAGCAGAACTTACCGATAGAGAGCTGCACCAGAGCCACTTTGTGATACTCTCCTTTCCGGAACGACGGACGTGTCTCGGTATCAAATCCCACAAGACACTTGCCTTCGCGTATCTGACGCGTAGCAATCTCGGCATGTTCCAGATTGATGACCGTGACCGGATGACCATCGAATTCTCGGAGAGGAAGTGTGGCCAGTTCTTCTTTTGATATGCAGTTTCTCATTATTTATATCTTAGTTCGTGCAGCGCTCGCATGGCATTGACCAATTTCTGACCCCAGTAGTTAGCGAAGTTTTCCTTGACCTTGACGATAGCATCATTCATCGTGATCTCATTCTGCTCGGCAAAAGCAGCCACGAAGTTCTTCAGGTCCTGATAGATGTCGGCCAGATCTTCGCTGATCGTTGCCATCATCGGACCCTCGCTATATTGCATGTCAGGTGTAAATACCTCCAGATACTCGTCGTCAGCGCGTAGCAGGTTCCATACCGACTGTCGTACATCCTCGTAGTCTTCTTCGGTCACGATCTCCTGCAGTTCGTCTATCCCCTCCTCTTCCAGTTCAGGCAGGAGCGACGCCTTGACATAGACAAGAGGCAGCACCATGGTGATTTTCTTCAGGAAGTCTTCGCGCTCCGTACCAGCAGAGCGTAGCTTCTCCAGATATACACAGTATTCGGCCGAAACGGTCACCATATCGATGATGCCAGGCATCTTCATCAGATTATTTTCGTTCATTCTCATTAATATATATTGATCAATAGAGCGCCTTCTCCTTGATGTATTCCAGTACCTTGGCGTTCATCAGCTTGGTCTCCTCTCCTTTCGCTATGGCCTCACGTATCTCCGTACTGCTGATGTCATACTGTGGAGCTTCCACGATCCTCACGTGGCTTGTCAGCGCTTCTAATGACGCTGGTGTGGAGGTCTCATATCCCGGTCGTGGATAGACGATCAGGTGGAAGTCCTGCAGTATCGTATCATAAGCACGCCAGCGGTCAAAGATCAGCCAGTTGTCCATCCCTACGATCAGGTGGAACTCCTCGCCAGGAAACAGCTTCTGCAGCGCCTGTAGCGTGTTGATCGTATAGTTAGGCTTAGGCAATGTATCTTCAATGCAGCAGGCTTTCAGTCCTCTGTGGCCTTCGATGGCCAGTTCGAGCATCTTCTGTCGGTCTTCGTCCGGAGCCAGCGTGTTAGCAGCCTTCAGTGGATTGAGCGGACTTCTGATCAGCCACACTTCATCCATCACGCCTTCCTGCACCAGGTAGTCGCATAAGGCGATATGTCCCTCATGCACCGGATTAAAACTGCCGCTGTAGATACCTATTTTCATATTTTTTAGGGGAGTAAAAGAGTAGTAAAAAGGGAGTAAAAAAGTAGTAAAAGGGACGTTAGTATCATTTGCGAGAGTAATAATATGAAAATATTTTGAGAATATTAGGTATCGTCCCTTTTACTCCTCTTTTACTCCCTTTTTACTACCCTTCAATTTTTACCCTTCAATAAAATCCGCAACTACCTTGAGTGTCTCAGCCTTAGCTGTCTCCAGGTCATCGTTGATGATCACCTTGTCAAACTGTGGTGCAAAGGTCAATTCATAAGCCGCCTTGTCCAGACGCTGCTGGATGACTTCTTCTGCATCCGTGCCACGGCCATGGAGGCGACGGCTCAGTTCCTCGATCGATGGTGGCTGGATGAAAAGGCTCATCGCACGGTCACCATAATACTTCTTGATATTGACGCCACCCTTGACATCCACGTCGAAGAGAACCGTGTAGCCAGCTTCAGAGAGGCGCTCCACCTCGCTCTTCAGTGTACCGTAGAACTTATCGGTATATACCTCCTCATACTCCAGGAATTCGTCGTTAGCGATACGCTGGCGGAACTCCTCTGGCGAGAGGAAGTAATACTCCACACCATGCTGCTCCGTGCCACGTGGAGCACGTGAGGTACATGAGATAGAGAATGCCAGATCGTCACGCTGTGACATCAGATACTGCACCAAAGTGCTTTTGCCGCTTCCAGAAGGAGCGCTGAATATAATAAGTTTTCCTGCCATCAGAAATAATTAATTATCAATTCTCAATTGTCAATTATTATAGCACATTGAGCACCTGTTCCTTGATCTGCTCCAGTTCGTCCTTCATCTTGACGACGATACGCTGCATCTCGGCCTGGTTGCTCTTGCTACCTAGGGTATTGATCTCACGTCCCATTTCCTGAGCAATGAAACCGAGCTTCTTGCCGTGGCCACCAGCATCCATCTCACTGTCCATGGTCTCAAGGAAGTAGTCAAGGTGATTGGTCAGACGATGCTTCTCCTCGTTGATGTCGAGCTTCTCGATGTAGTAGATCATCTCCTGCTCCAGACGATTCTTGTCATAATCCACTGGGAGCTTCTCCAGACGATCCAGAAGGTTCTGACGTATCTTCTCCGTACGGTCCTTCTCATAAGGCTCTACGCTGGCCAGCAACGCTCTGATGTTGGCAATCTTCTCAGTGAAAACCTTATACAGCGACTCGCCTTCCTGCTTGCGGAAAGCCACGATGTTCTGCAGCGCCTGCTTCACTACTTCTGCCACCTCGTTGAGCTCCTCCTGCTCTACTACAGGAGCTTGTACGCTGACGGTCTCAGGCATACGTAGCAGGAGCTGCAGCATCAGAGCCGATGAGTCACCTGCTAAACCAGGTTGTGCCAGATTGAGCTCCTTATATAGGCCATCGATCTGCTGCTTATACGACTTCACGACCTCTGCATTGATCTTAGGTGTCTGCTCCGAAGCTTGTAGTTCCACGCTCACCAGCATGTCCACCTTACCGCGCTGCAGTTCACGCTGCACCATCTGACGGAACTCCATCTCACGCTCACGGTACTGCGCGCAGACCTTAGTCATCAGGTCGAGCTGCTTCGAATTGAGCGACTTGATCTCCACCGTCACCTTCTTGTTTGCGATCTCGGCAGTAGCTTTGCCGAAACCTGTCATAGATTGGATCATATCTTTTGATAAATTACTAATTGCGAATTACTAATTGCGCCATCGATGTGCAAAATTCTTTGCAAATATAGTGATTTTTTTAATTACTCGTACCATCACATCGAATTTTTTCATATATTTGCACCGAAAAGGATAATTACATCTTATTATTTTTCATTTTTCCCTTATCCTTTATCCTTTCTATGGCTAACATTTTAATGATCGAAACCTCGACCAAGGCTTGTAGTGTAGCTTTGAGTCATGATTTCAATATAGAGTTCAATCGTGAGACGCTCGAAGGACCTAACCACGCTGTAGCACTAGGATCCTTCGTCGAAGAGGCGATGTCTTATGCTCGTGAACATGACATCATGCCCGATGCTATTGCTGTCTCGGCAGGTCCTGGCAGTTATACAGGACTTCGCATCGGAGTCAGCGAAGCCAAAGGTCTTGCTTTTGGCCTCAATAAGCCACTTATCGGTGTCAGTACGCTCAAGGCGCTCTGTTGCCAGATCATGTTCCGTCCGGATGTAGAGACAGCCATGGAAGAAGGTGCGCTCTATTGCCCTATGATCGATGCACGTCGCATGGAGGTCTATTGCGCTCTCTATGATCAGGCTTTAGGCGAAGTCAAGCCAGTAGCCGCAGAGATCGTCGACGAGAACTTCCTTCGCGAGCAGCTTGACCAGCATATTATCTATTTCTTCGGTGACGGTGCAGATAAGTGCGAGGGAGTCATCACACATCCTAATGCTCGTATTCTTAAGAATGTACGTGTCCTAGCACGCGATATGATGGCCCTCTCCGTTCAGGCGTTCAATCGCGGACGCTTCGAAGACACCGCCTATTTCGTTCCATTCTATCTCAAAGATTTCGTAGCCACAAAATCGAAGAATCCTCTTCTTTGATTAACTCCTCACTCCTCACTCCTAACTCCTCACTAATGAATAATTACAACACCCAGCTCCCACAGATCGTACTTCCAGAGTACGGCCGAAACATACAGCAGTTGATCGAGTATTGCAAGACAATCCCCGACAGAGACAAGCGTACCCAGTATGCTTATGGCATCGTAGAGATCATGGCTGATGTCAAGAGTGATGCAGAGGGTGTCGAGGATATCAAGCCAATGCTATGGGATCATCTGGCCATGATTTCTAATTATGAGCTCGATGTCGACTACCCCTTCCCTATCACCCCTAAGGAGAAATTTGATGAGCGACCGAATCCGCTGCCGAATCCACAGCAGAAAAACATCCTTTGGCGAATGTATGGCAAGGTGGTAGAAGATATGATAGCTCGCGCATGTATCCTCACTGATCCCGAACAGCGCGTACAGCTCTTCGAACTCTGTGCCAATCACATGAAGCTGCATTTCCATAAGACCTACCCTAATGCAGACGAGGATAACGACAAGATCATCAACGATCTGCTCATCTATACGCAAGGTCAGTTTGCCGATGAGATACGGAGCGTTTTCCTATTCGACATCAAAGAGCTGCAGACAAATAACCAGTATGATGCAGCGGCTTTAGAGGCTCAGACAAAGAAAAAGAAGAAGAAAAAGAAGAAGTAAGAATTTGCCTTACTTCTTCTTTTTTTATGTTCTACAACATATAATGTGCAAAAATATTACTAATTTCATACGATTTATCATTAAAAATTTGGTGAACATAATGAAAAAAGCTATTTTTGCATCGAATTATTGTATATATCCTTATTTAAACTTTTGTAGTTTTCTATAGTTAAAACATCGAATATCAAATCGAAACTCTTTGTATTATAGATTTTACTCTTTGTGAAAAGTGTTATGAAATTGTATTTCGAACATATATTTCTCTGCATGGTTATTGTCCTGCTGACAACCTTCACCAGTTGCCAGGAGGAAGACTTCGGCTTCACCCAAGATGAAATCCGTGCAAGCGTGTATGATCGAAATTTTATTAAAGAGTTTGGTCCAATTAGTGGAAATCAGTGTTGGGACTTTTCTAGTTACCGATATAATTACAATAATTCATTAACACGAGCTTTACAAGATGATGTCTCTGATGTTAGTAAAAGATATCTGATTGAAGATTTAGGAAGTACGACTGATTTTGATTTTAACGATATTGTTGTCGATGTTATTCGTCAGGATGGTCATACAGTTGCATATTTAAAACACTTATGCGGAACAATTCCTTTTGAAGTGTTTATTGGAGGACAAAGTATTGGTGGTGTCTTACCTGGTAGAAATGGCCAAGAAAATGGAAATAAAAACCATCTTGGTGGTTATGATCCAGCTTCTGATCCTTCCACTTATGGAAATTTTGGATCTGGTGCTGGTGTTGTCGTAAACAATTGGGATCCTGTTAATGATAATATTTCTGTTAATGTGTCTCCTGTTAATGCAGGCTCATATACAGTTTCTAAAATAATTGATAGAGAATCGTTTAAAACCGTTTCTTTCCCTAATCCTGGATTTGTTCCTCGAATAATTGCATGTAACATTAACGATAATTATTCACAGGAAGGAGTTCCACCTAAATTTAGTTCATTAGGTACAGTTTTATTATATTCATCAACTAAAGTAATTGCTGGAACACAAAATAATGAAACTATACAATTGAAATTTCCTGATGGTGTTACAGCATATGATTTGGTAACACAAGGAAAAAATAAACTAACAATTAATTTTACAGTTGATAGAAATTTTATGATTACAGATGTGAAAAATAGTAATTATGTATCTTTTTATTCAACTAAAACTAATGTTAATAATGGAAATTCATCCCTTTCAATAATATTGCAAGAATCTGATGTAGTAGATGCGTGGAAAAATAATCTTTTTGGTAGCATTCATGTTTTATGGGAAGGAAATCAAAATGGTCATATAACTATTACATCAGTGACAATTGAATAAATATATTACTTTAGACTTGATTCTTTAACCCCCAGCTCAATTTTGAGCTTGGCTATAAGCGAAGGGGTATCTAAAATGGACACCCCTTTGTGTTTCCTATATAATAACCTGTTAAAAGAAGACTCAATTAAATATCCTCCACCCCTCCCTTAAAGGAGGGGTTAGAGGTTAATATTTAATTGAGTCTATTAACCTAACTGGTTAAAGGACTATTAAATATTTAATGTTATTTAAGATGTACGTGGTTATGTACTTTGCTTCGAACATTACTTTGTACGCTGCAATGTACCTACTTTTGTCATACAAAAACATGATTTATCGGTAAAACCGGCCATAAATGGCGAGAAAAAAAACAAAAAAGAGGTGATTATATCATTATTTTTGATGTTTCGTCGTAAATCCCATTTATTATCCGTACCTTTGGCCACACAATTTAAATAATATTATATGACAAAAAAAGCGAAACCACGAGATGTAGCAACCAGAGTACCACAACCCATTCCACCTAAACCTAAAGAGACAGAGAGATTCTTGCTCATTCCACTTGACGCTCTTCAAGGGATGATCGATGATCCAACAGGTATAGCTAAAGCAATGCAGATAGGTATTTTTAGCAGTATAAAAAAATACTTTTGTAGTGAGAATGTAGATAACAATTTCTTTATAGATGATTATTTTAAGCAATTATGCCTCGATTATATCAGGGATAACAAAAAGATATTATTTTATAATGAGGAATTTTCTGCCTATATCATGTCAGATCTCGATAAAAGATATAAAGTAAGTTCAGATCCTGCTAATCAGCGAAATAATTTTGAGGAGATTTTATTCTCGTATCTATATAAGAATGAGATTGCAGATTATGAGAGTTTAGCTTTCTGGTATCATTTGAACAAAGATTTCCCTCGCAATTGTAACCTCTGGAAATCGCACGCAGACGTCGTAGAATACTGCAAAAAGACATATAACGACGATATAAAACAGCATAATATCTATTGTCTTGTGAATCTTAAGATCATGAATAACATTCTTCAGAATCATGAGAGTTATGCGGGCGATGATGCGAAGCAACGAGAGTATAGAGCTCGTGTGGCCATGTATTTAGGGTGTGCCAGCATTATTGGAAGTGCGGTTTTCAAGGCGACAACGTCGGATATGATCAAGTGTCGTATGTTCGGAGCATTGAATAATGATGAACTGCAAGAGCTGTTGGCCAATGATGAGACGCTGAGTATGACGTATGATTTCTTTACCACGCGTCGCCGCTATGATAAGCTCCTCTCCGATCTGCAGTTGTCAAAACTCTTAGGTGAATGTCCGTGGAAGCGACGTACGTTCATCAGCCTTCGTATTCCTGACTCAGAGAAACTGCAGAAGACGGTGATCAACAAAGGTAAAGAACGTCAGCGTAAAGATCTCAATGAACGTAAGGCGGCACTGAGAGAAGCTGCCAAGACACAGACGATCGTTTAGCGATGTAAATAAGTACAAACAGATTTGTGTGTACCTATTATAGATGTAAAATAAGACGTCGCGAATTCCTTTGCACCTATTTTCGATCTTAAATGTGCCGTCACGAATTCATTTGGTCCTATTTTAAGTCGTGGCATCCCTTTCACGGTACCGTGATAAGGATGCCACGATCTATAAAGGTACATCTTGATTTCATTTTGTACCTTCATAGATCTATAAAGGTATCAAGTGAATTCGGATGGTACCTTCCATCAGTTTTCACAAAGGGATCGGTAAAACGGCGACCCCTTCTATATGGCATGAAATTTACTCCATAAACAGACAATTTACCCTTATTGCATATTGTACAAAATATAATAACTAAAAATGACTCATTTTATACAAAGTAATGATAGCGTCGCATCAAATCTCATTTATACACAATGATTAGTTTCTCTCATCTTAAATTAGGAAATTTTGATAAAAAAATATGCCAAATAACATTTTTCAATAAAAAATATGCGCTGAAACGTGATTTTTCTGCCATTTTATTTGGAGGTAATAATAATAATGTGTATTTTTGCAACGACAAAAGTAATTATAAGAAGTACAATAAGAGCCATTAATTAATTGTTTGCTGTCAATCTTTATTGCTATTAATTTACACACAGTATCAATTGTACTTTCTTATATCCTTATTTTTGCATACATCGAATTGTATCTAAGACATCGAATTATTATAAAACATCGAATTGTAATATTATATCCTTAATGAAACTATTTAATCGTTTGACAATTGCCTCATTCGGTATTGTCTCTTTATGTGTCCTGTCTAGCTGTCAGGATGAGGACTTTGGATTTACCAAGAATGAAATCCGAGAAAGCGTCTATGACCGCAATTTCTTTGCAAAGTATGCTGATTTGATTTCTCCTGACCAGAGTTGGGACTTCACTCCTTATGGCATGATGTTGCGTAATAAGGAGGCTCAGGGGTTGACTCGTGCTTATAACAATGGTTACTGGGAGGAGAATATTACTGGTGGAAACACAGGCGATGGTCATGGTAATACTTGGCAGACAGATTTAGGCTATTCAAACAATAATTATAATGATGGCTCTTTAACAAGAACTAAATTACTGGAAAATTATAATGTTCCAAATGGTTTAACAAAATGGTTGGATGATAACCTTCCAGAAGGTCAACCGAAGTATAAAGATCCGGACACTAATGAAACACTATCCAATAAACAAAGATACAATAAAAAATTCTCCATGGTTACAACCAAAGGAGGTTATTTTGATATTATTCCAATTTATCAAGGTGAAGCAGGTATGACCTGGGAACTTCATGTTGTAACGGAAAAAGGTGAATCATTCAAAGATATCACTGTTTGGCACAAATCTGAAGATATCACTGTTAATGGAAAGAATGTAGGCAGTGTTGGTGGAGCGGAGCATGAACATACGACAAAAGGTGGAACTAATGTTGTATCTCCAGTTTATCGTATCGATGGAATAGAAGCTGGATCAACAATCACATTCTATCTAAAGATTATTCATGGTCAGGTTCAAGCTAAAGAAGCTGATGGATCTAACACATATAGCAGCGCTCAGACAGGACGTGAATTCTGGTCAGACTCAAGAACCCAACCAACTTGGGTAGCAAGTAACTTTGTTGTTGTAGAACCACAAAATATTACTTTTGACTTCCCTGATCCAGAAACTGGCCTACCTCGTGAAACTAAGGTTATTGGTGTTGAGGATGCATTCCGTGGAAAAAATACTGATCATGTGTTCCCAGAAATTAAGTATTCTGGCGATGATGACTGTAACGATGCTGTCTTCTTGTTGATAGGTGGTCCTGATCTTCCAGAAGTTGTAGATGAAAATGAGCTTGAGAAGCGCTACTTGATTGAAGACCTCGGTTCTTTGGTTGACTGGGACTTCAATGATATCGTCGTAGATTTCTATCAGAAGATTGACAAAACTGGCACAAAGACACAGAAGGCAACACTCCGCCATCGTTGCGGCACAACTCCTTTTGAAGTTTTCTTGAAGAATGGATCAGAAGAAGTTAAACTCAATTTTACCAGTGCGCCTAAAACTGCGGATAATTATCTTGCTCCTGAAGTAGAAGACGTTGACCAAATTGATAACTGGGAAACTACAATTTCAGATAATATTTGGAATCCAAAGACTGATAATATCGTAGTCAAAGTATATCCTCGTGCTATTTACGCAAATAATTATACTAACAATACTACATCAGGTAAAGATATCGAGGAGGTTTATACTATTACTATGCCTACTCGTGATGAAGTGAATAAGACAGGACGTAACATCGCACCAAAGATTCTTGCAGTAACAACAAAGACAGTATGGACAACAGAGAACGAAGAATTCATAGAGAAGTATCTTACCAATGGCCACTTTACCTTCGATACAGAAGACAATAATGGCTCTGGTTCTGGCAATGGTGGCGGATCTGGTGCCGGCAATGGCGGAAGCAATACAAACACAGTTGTTACTACATTGAGCAATACTGTGAAGAATATGGGTAATTACGATCAGAATATCTCGTTCACAAAAGCGCAATTGGGAGACATCAAGGCTGGTGATGTTATTATTATAAAGGTATCAGGTGTACAATCTGGAGCTTCACTCCAGTTGAAGGATCGTAATGGTAATTGGGATATGTTTGCATCATTCAATTATTCGGATCTTTCATCTGGTGAAATCCGATATACGATTAAGGATACTGATCTTTCTAATAACTTCAGCAATGGCTTTGTCATCCAGGGTAAGAATGTAACAGTTACTAATGTTGCCATCGAGAAGACTTCTACCCTCGATCCAAATACTACTTATTCAGTAAGCGTTGGTACAGCAACTGGTGGTACTGCAAATATCTCACCTGCAGCTAATGCTTCTAATGGTAATTACCAGAAGGGTACTCAGATTACACTCAAGGCTACTCCTGATACATTCTACGAGTTTGTAAGATGGGAGAAGGGTGGTACACAAGTTGCAACTACTGCTACCTACTCATTTACGCTCGATGCAGAAAGCAAGGCAGGTACTTATACCCCGGTATTCAATAGTATTAGTACGACCTACACAATTGGTGGTTCTGCCATTAACTTCAACCTCGCTAAGAGTACTTATTCTGTACGTGTGGATAAATCTAACTTCAGCGAACTTGCAGTTGGAGATCAGATAACCATTAATTGCTCAAATTCTGATGGCAAGAATATTTACATCAAGGAAATGAACAATGGTTGGAGCAACAACTTGTCAAATGGCAATATCAGCAATGGTAAATACACCTTCTCGGTAACCGATGCAATTAAGACAAGCCTCCAGAATAATGGCATGGCTATCCAGAGTACCAATAGTGCAACGGTAACTAGTGTTGAGATTAGTACTGGTGGTGGTACTAGTGGAAACACTATTTGGAACAACTCCGCTGATATAACATGGAGCAATGCAGTGAAAGTATCTTATGATTGGTCAAATGTTCAAGTAGGAACAAAGTTAAAGATTGAATTTATTCCTAATCAAAATGCATCAAAGGTAGAAGTTCGATTTGCAAATGATAGTTGGACAGCACTTGATGGAACTAAAAACAATTCTTCTTTGAATTCGAACAATGATGGCAATATTGAATTAACCAAGACTGATAGTGAGTATACTTTGACCCTTACTCAGGAAATGATTAATTCATTAAAAAATTCAAATGGTAGGAATCTGGCAATTTGCGGTCAAGGATTCACTCTTAAAAAAATAATTTTGGGAAATTAATCGTCGATAATCAAAATCTCTGACCCACTCGAATTAGAACAAACAATTATCTTTCAATATCATGGTGAGCGAATTCCATCGCTCACCATTTTTCATCCCTCCCCCATGATTTTCAATCAAATATTTGGTGGATTGAAAAAAACGCGCTATCTTTGCAGCGGAAAATAAATACATATGAGTAAAGAACAAGTTTCATATTGGGTTGAGCTAGCAGATTACGATCTGGATACAGCCAAGGCGATGTACAACACAAAAAGATGGTTGTACGTTGGTTTTATGTGCCATCAGGTTGTAGAGAAAATCATGAAGGCTTACTGGTGTGCTACCAAGCCTGACGATCCTCCCTATACTCATAATCTGCTTAACCTTTACCAGTCGACAAACCTTGTGAAACTCATGTCCGAGGATCAAGTTGATTTCATTACAGAAATTGTTCCACTCAATATTGAGGCTCGTTATCCATCATACAAGCAACAGCTTGCCATGGGATTAACACCTGAGTATTGTAAGAATTTATTAACTCAAACAGAAGCATTTGTATTATGGATAAAACAACAGTTCTGAATCTTGTCAGGCAATATAAAGAGGCCATAAGTGATGTTGTAGAGAATCCAAAGGTGTATCTATTTGGATCCTATAGCAAGGGTTATGCACGCCATGACAGCGATATTGACGTAGCTGTGGTTGTACCAAGTGTTCCTGATGCAGAGTTTCTGAAGATAAGTAGCAAACTGTGGAAGGCGACTCTTAAGGTCACAACAAAGATAGAACCGGTCTTGATTGATTCCCGTCATTGGTCTCCACTTTTTGAGGACATTCAAAAAACTGGAATTGCTGTATAATCAGTCCAGATAAATATTTGGTGGATAAAAAAACACCGTATCTTTGCGGCGGAAAATAAAAAATTATATGCCTACAGTCTTTGAACTATTCGGAATATGATATTTCTTCTATGCTGGTGACCACGAACCTATGCATATACATTTAGAAAATGCTGATGGAAGAGCGAAGGTTTATGGAAGCTATTAAAGAAGTTTGGTTTAGTAACAATCGCATTTATGTGCGACTGGCTGACGACACGTCTTACAACCGCCCTCTTGAAGCTTTCCCTACACTTATGGAGGCTTCTGACGAAGAGCGACAAGCGTATGAGATTAATCGATATGGAGACGCTTTGAGATGGCCTGTATTAGATGAAGATATTCATATTTCAAGTTTTCTCGAGACTAATGAGCCCTGTAGTGATAATGAAGTTGCAGCTATCTTCAATCGATTTCCGTGGTTAAATATTAAAGAAGTTGCTCGACAGATTAAAGTTCATAAATCGGTTCTTCTTTCATATATTTATGGAATGAAAGTACCAACTCCTGAAAGAATGTCTTTGATTAAAAATACTCTTCATTTCCTCGGTGCAAAACTTATGACTGCATAATAACAAAAAAGGAGCTATAATTAACAGCTCCTTTTTTGTTATTTAAGATTCTCTTATTCTTTCACCTCTTCCTGACAAGTCACGATGGCATCGCGGAACTTCTGCTCTGCACAGAGACGTGCGAAGCCTGCGGAGGCAGCTAAGCGTGCAGCTTCGACATCGCTCTGGTAATGGAAGCCGAGGATGACGCGACTTTGACCTAGCTGGTAACCGACATTGAGGATCTCGTTGGCACGATCAGGAAAGACAGAGACGAGGAGCATGGCTGCGGCCCATCCGCGTACGGTGTGACCTGATGGATATGAGGTGAAATCGGTAGGCGACTCATCTTCAGGCACAGGTGTCGGTTCCTGGAAGTGCTGATACGGACGATGACGCGCGTAGCGGTTCTTGGCTTTCTGAATAGAAGAACGGACGTCCTGCATCACACCCATGATGGTGTTGGCCAGTACAGGATATTTCTCTTTGGTCAGCTCCTTGCCTACTGCTGCAGAGAAACGCTGCATGAAGTAATCGATATCGTTGCGAGCATCCCACACTGCAGTGTCTCCGCGCTCCGTAGAACGTAGTTCTTTATTGAGCTGATACTGGATACTATCGTTGATGAAAAGTGCATCAGAAGGCGATGGAGGCGCTGGCAGGAAGTAATAGGCATCTGGCATGTAGCTGTCAGAATAGTCGTTGCCTTTATCGATGAAACTGACGCCATAGAAAGGACGAGCGTTAGGATCATGTTTCTGCTCGGTCTTCTGCTCCTGTGCGAAGACAGATGTACTGATGAAGATTGTGGAAAAGAGTAATAAATGCTTGTATTTCATATCCTATAAAATAAAACTATTTGCCGAATTCCTGAAGTCCGTAATTGCGACTGATCTCGTTATAACGTGCAATGAGTTCTGCACGATTAGGACATCGTGTCTGAGTAAAATGGAAATAGAGGATCTCTCGTAAGGCCTGCGCGATCGTAAGATCCTTACGTTCGGTATCGAGGTCATAAGCGAGGTCGAACCATTCGCGCGACTGATCGTAGAGCGGAGTCAGTTTGCTATAGTACTGCGATGTCTTGCGCTGATTGAAGAGCTTCTCCTTGGTCTGTACGACACGGTTGTAATAGATTCGGCCGATGTGCGAACAGACGTCCATCTGTGCAGAGTCGAGCGCGTAGGATTTGAGATAGATCTGTAAGGCTTCGAATGGATGCTGTTCGATCTCATGAAGTTGTCCGACGGTATTGAGGACGAGGACGTCGGTAGAATCGAGTTCGATGATACGGTCGGCCACCACCTTGGCAGAGTCCCACTCTTGTTTATCGATGTGTATCTGCAGCAGGTTCTTCTGGAACCAGGTATCTTCTGGCATGGTCGCCATAGCTGCCTTAAGCTCAGACTTCATAGACAGCGTGTCGGCCATCGAAGCGTAGATGCTGATGGTGTTGCGATAGACTTTATCCGGCTGGTACTGACGTACTTTGAGGCTGTCGTAGAACGCGAGTGACTGATCGAACTTATTGAGCGCTGTGGCAATGGTAGCACAGTTGAACAAGGTTCTGCACTGGGTAGAATCGGCAAGATAGATGGCAAAGTCCTTATTATGGATTGAGTCATGATGATATGGCTCAAGAAGGAATGAAGACTGTGAGCCGTTGAACGACATCAGGAATTCGTCGAGCGATGTCTGCAGTTTCTTCTCCTTGAAGCTCTGGCCAGCGTTGACCTGGAAGCCTTTGGTGATCAGATAATGATTCATCGCTGTCTGCTGGAGTGCAGCGAGATTCTTGATCGATTTCTTATTATAGTCATCT
>JAZUIL010000132.1:0-7140 GCA_045642245.1 Bacteroidales bacterium | reverse complement strand
GCTTTAATCCCAGAGTTAGCGCCGACCAAGAGACATAACGTGATGATTAATGTTTTTTGTTTTCTATTCATTCTGATTTTTCACCATTTTGTTTACTCTCAAAAACATACAAAACGTGTGCCAGAAATCATAGAAGGCTTATAATCAGGAGAGTATCAGATTGAAGGTATTGTAAATGTGTAAAATATCTTTACAAAGGGTGTAAAATGTCTTTACAATGGAACGAACAGTATCTCTATATAACCAAAATTTATCATTGAGTAATAGACACAAAAAAACCTCCAAAATCAAAAAGATCTTGGAGGCTGGCTGAAGCAGCTTTTAAGGCTACTTACGTGCCCGAGGCGGGACTCGAACCCGCATGGCATGCACCATACGCACCTGAAACGTACGCGTCTACCAATTTCGCCACCCGGGCGCTTTGGAGCTAAGACTTGAGAGGGCAAAAGCACTCTCCGATTAGCGTTTCAGCTATGCAAATTTCTCATTTGCGGGTGCAAAGATAGCATTATTTCTTTACCTTTCCAAATTTTTGATGTCTTTTTTTGATATTTCATCAAATTTTCTTTATCTTTGTACCGTTATAAGAGGGATTTCTGACAAATCCAACAATTATCAGGTGCGTCTAACACACTTTATGACTTCTAAAATGCAACTAACATATATCTTTCATTCCGGATTTGCGGTAGAAACAGACAAGTACATCCTCATTTTCGATTATTGGATGGATCCGGCTCGCATCATGCCGAAATTATTGGCTGACGAGCGTCCGATCTATATCTTTGCCAGTCACTTTCACGAGGATCATTACAGCCGGAGGATTCAGGATTGGCGAAAACAGAAAGAAAACCTGACCTATATCCTATCGAAAGACATCCTGCGCCACCATCGTGCCGAGCAGGACGCTGCTGACGTCTGGATGGTGAAAGGTTCGACTTGGGAAGATGAACATCTCAAAATCATTGCCACCGGAAGTAACGACAGCGGCGTAAGCTGGATCGTAGAACTGAAAGATGTTATGGTTAGTCATGGCGAAGAGCGTCTGCCTTATCGTCTTTTCCATGCCGGTGACCTTAATAACTGGTATGCACGATTCCTGTCAGACGACGGAAACATCCCTGAGCGAATCATCAGCGAGGAGTTCGGCGAGATCAATCCACTGGCTGAGGAGAAACAGTTCCTTGGTGAACTGAAAGACATCCGAAGAATCCTCAGCGAACATGCTACTACACGTAAGGGAGCTATGGATTGCAAAGAAGCTACGACACGCAAAGAAGCTCCGGATTTCGACCTCGTCATGTACCCTATCGATGGACGTATTGGCAACGGATACACACGCGGAGGACGTCAGTTCATTGACCGCTTCACCGTAGGACAATTTGTACCAATGCATTTCGTCGCATCCGGTTTTGAATCTTCGTGGCGATTCAAGGAATTTGCCGATGAGAAAAATATTCCATTCTGGGAAATCACCCATGAGGGTGAGATTCTTCCCCTCTGATGCAGAAATGGATTCCTTATTTTATATAAAAGGAGTCGATTAATAATAAAAAAAGTCGATTCGTTATAAAAAAAGAGGATTCGACAAATCGTACACAAGAAAATCTCACAAAACATTTGCTTATTTAAGGAGAAAGAAGTAAATTTGCACCGTTTTATGCATCCGCAGGAATGAACAGCAACGAAGATAGAAGAAAAGAATTAGCTACAAAGCCGATAGGCAAGCTGCTCTGGCAGTTTGCCCTACCTAGCATTATAGCCATGTCGGCCACTTCTATCTATAATTTCTGCGACTCAATCTTCATCGGCCAAGGAGCAGGGCCTTTAGCCATTTCCGGATTAGCCATCACCTTCCCGCTGATGAACATCTCTGCAGCATTCGGCTCACTGGCAGGTACAGGTGGTGCGGCACAGACATCGGTATATATGGGCATGAGCCAGCGCAAGATTGCCCAGTTCATCTTTGGCAATGTGCTGCTGCTGAATCTGTGCATCGGCTTAACGCTTACCTTTGTCGGCCTTTTCTTCCTCAATCCTATCCTTCAGTTGTTCGGAGCATCGGAAGCGACGTTACCTTATGCCCGTGATTACATGCAGATCTATCTGCTGGGCATCTGCATCCACCACGCCTTCCTGGGCATGAGCGGACAGTTGCGAGCCATCGGCCATCCGAATCTTGCCATGAGGTCACAGGTAGCCTCGGTGATCATCAATATCATCCTCGACGCCTTGTTCATCTTCGGCTTCGGATGGGGCATCCGTGGTGCGGCCATAGCTACCGTATTGGCACAAACCTGCGGATTTGTAATCACCTCGTGGTTCCTGCGCAGTAAGAAAAACCGCTACGTACACCTCTCATGGCGCATCCTTCATTTCAATCGCAAGATCATCGGCAAGATCATCTCCATCGGCTTATCGCCATTCAGTGTCAATATCTGCGGCTGTTTCATCGTGGTGGTGCTCAACCATGCCCTGTTAGAGCAAGGTGGCGTCGACGGAGACCTCTGTGTGGGTGCGAATGGCATCACCAACCGCATAACGCAGCTCATCATCCTCATGGTGGCCGGCTTTAGCCAGGGCATGCAGCCAATCGTCGGCTTCAACCTTGGAGCGAATCTTTATCACCGCGTGCGTGAGGTATTGATCCAAGCCATCACCATCGCTGTTATCATCCTCACTACAGGATATGCGTTAGTAGCTGCATTCCCGGCCGCTCTTGCCTCGCTCTTCACCAGCGATCCGGTGCTGATCAATTATTGTGTACCAGCATTGCGAATCAGCCTTTGTACCTTCCCGTTTGTAGGTTCACAGCTCATCGCCACGACATTCTTCCAGTCGATCCGTAAGCCTGGATTATCGATGCTGATCTCACTGTCGCGTCAGCTGCTTTTCCTCCTGCCACTGCTACTCATCCTGCCTCCTATCATGGGTGTCAATGGTGTCTGGTGGAGCATGCCTATTGCCGATGTATTCAGTATCACGCTATCTATCATTCTTCTTGTGAGAGAATATAAGAAGCTCAAGAACCACAACACAGTGGTAAGTTAAAGAATATATTTGAGTAAAAATAAACGACCTCTTTCCATCTCGGATTGAGGTCGTTAAATGTTTTGTGAGAGAAGAATTTATTGGGCTGACTCGTCAATGCTTACCAGATGATAGAAGCGCTTGCCTAAGCCGATCTTCTCTGCCCAATCGATGGTGTGAGTGCCATGACGGCTGGAGATACGCTCCTTCAGAGGGCCATTGTCACTGCCCTCAGTTGGCTCCATATTGAAGATGATGTCCACACACGCCTGATCGAGCGCTACAGGATCGAGCGATGCAAGGATGCCGTAATCTGCCACCTTCACCTTCTCCGGCTTTGCCACACAGTCACAATCGACCGACATATTATTCATCACCGAGATATAGACGATATTGTCAACGAAGACATCTGCTACGGCTTGTGCAGCAGCAGCCATCGACTCGAGGAAGCCATCCTGATTGTCAGTATGACCCCACATGCCTTCTACGACCTCCTGATAACCAGCTGTGTGAATATATGCCTTGCCGTTGGCACTAGCCACACCGATCGACTGATTCTTGATCACACCGCCAAGGCCTCCCATCGGATGGCCCTTGAAGTGTGCCAGGTTGATCATGAAATCATATTTCTGTAAGTGATCACCCACGATGTCGTACTTGATCCAGGTAGTATCGCGTACAGGGATCTTATACTCACCTTCCTCATCCATCAGATCCACGTGAGCCACCTTGTCGTAGCCGTGGTCATGGATCACCTTGCGATGCTCCTTGATGGTGCCACGCTTACCGCCATATGCCGTGCAGCACTCTACCAAAGTACCGCCTACCGAACGTACGAATGGGGCAATAAGATCAGGAGAAAGGCTATTAGGGTTGCCTGCCTCACCCGTAGAGATCTTGACGGCCACACGACCCAACACAGGACGATCCAATGTCTGGAAGATACGGATCAGCGACTCTGGCGAGATATCTCGTGTCACGAAGACGGTAGGTGTATCGACCACCACTCTAGCTTCTACGATTTCTACTTGCGGTGCAGGTTTAGAGTTGCAGGAAATCCAGCCGAACACAGACAATGCAAGGACAAAAAGAGGGAGGATTTGTTTTTTCATAACTATAAGTTTATATTTGGCCGCAAATTTAAATTATTTATGAGACATATCCAAATTTTCTACCACAAATCAGTACTTTATCACCATTTTTTTGTAAATTTGCACCCGACAAGCAAAACTACATCCATGACTTCAGAAAACATATTCAAATAAAATATCATCAGTTATGAAGAAATCACTGATACTCACCTCTGCTCTGGCCATCGCATTTGCCGTCAGTGCGCAGCAGACGCCTATCGAGAAGGAAGATCTCGCCTACTTCAGCGAGCAGTGTAAAACCATCGGCAGCGACGCCTTTGGCGGCCGTATGCCATTGACACAGTACGAAGACATCACCATCAACTACCTGGCCGACGAGATGAAGCGCCTCGGCCTTCAGCCTGCATTCGGAGACAGCTACTTCCAGGAGGTGAAGGAGATCAGCACCACCGCTCGTCCTAAGAAGAGCCGCATCACCGTCAAGGGTGCCAAGCGCACCATCAACCTCAAATTCCCTGACGATGTGGTGATCTGGACACATCAGGGCACCGACAAGATCGACACCGGCGAGGTAGAGTACGTCTTCTGCGGCTTCGGTATCGAAGCACCGGAGTATGACTGGCATGACTTCGAGGGTGTGGATGTAAAGGGCAAGATCGTCATTGCCATGGTCAACGATCCGGGTTTCTACGATGCGCAGCTCTTCCGTGGCGGTAATATGACCTACTATGGCCGTTGGACATATAAGCTGGAGCAGGCAGAGAAACTGGGCGCTAAGGGTTGCCTTATCCTGCACAACACTGCTGCAGCATCGTATGGTTGGAATGTCTGCTCCGGACATCAGTCATCGAACCTCGGTGTCTGCCACGATGACATGAACATGAGCAGCATGCCTATACAGGGTTGGATCCAGGAAGATGCTACCCGTCGCATCTTCGAAGCTGCCGGTGCCGACTTCGACGCCTCGCTCGCCGCTGCCAAGCGCCCTGGCTTCAAGCCTTTCGTATTGAAGGCGAAGAGCCGCATGCAGCTCGATGTTACCTACACCGTAGGCCTTACTCATAACGTGGCCGGCATCATGCCTGGTACCGACAAGAAGGACGAACTGCTCGTCTTCAACGCCCACTGGGATCACTTCGGCTACGGCGAACCTGATGAAAAAGGCGACAGCATCTACAACGGTGCAGCTGACAATGCTTCGGGCGTAGCCACCGTGCTTACCTTGGCCAAGAAGTTCGCTACCCTGCCTATCAAGCCACGCCGTTCGCTGATGTTCATGAGCGTTACAAGTGAGGAGAGCGGCTTGTTCGGCTCAGAGGTATACTGCGACAATCCGGCTCCTGGCTTCCCGATGGAGAAAACCGTAGCTTGCATCAACTTCGACTGTGTGGCACCGCTCGACCTTACCAACGACGTGCCAATCCTCGGAGGCGGAGAATGCGACATCGATCAGCGCGTCATGGCGGCTGCAGCAGCTCAAGGACGTTACGTCTATGTCGATACTAACAATCAGGATGGCTGGTTCTTCCGTTCAGATCATTTCAATTTCATTAAGAAAGGTGTTCCAGCTGTGGTCATTCGCAACGGCAAAGATTACGTCGATCCAGAGGCAGCCAAGCAGACACCACTGTGGGCAGATTGGTATCACAAGCCATGCGACGAATGGAGTGACGACTGGCATCTGGATGGCACCATGGCTAACCTGCGAATGATGTTCAGCGTCGGCATAGCGATTGCCAACGATGAAGAACGTCCACGCTGGTTGAAGAAATAACCTTTCCTCATGTTCGGACAAAAAAAGCAGCACCCTTACGAGTTGTAAGAGTGCTGCTTTTTTTCTTTATTCTGAAGCTTAAAGGCTATTGTATGAAGGCGAGAAGGTATCACCCTTAGTGATATCGCCTGTTGTTGCACCGAGACGGAGCCAGCGGCTGCGCTGTGCAGAGGTACCGTGGTTGAATGACTCTGGAACGGTATAACCCTGCGCCTTCTTCTGGAGGTAGTCATCACCGATCTTCTGAGCGGCATTCAAACCTTCCTCAATGTCGCCTGCTTCGAGCGAATGGAACATCTGGTTGTCGTTATATGCCCAGACACCAGCATAGAAATCTGCCTGCAGCTCCAGGCGGACGCTAATCTGGTTGCTCTCTGCTTCACTCACACGACGCATCTGAGCATGAGCATCATTGAGAGTGCCGAGGAGGTACTGTACGTGATGACCTACCTCATGCGCAATGACATAAGCATAAGCGAAATCACCGTCAGCACCAATCTGGCGCTTCATATTCATGAAGAATGAAAGGTCAATGTAAACTGTCTGATCAGCAGAGCAATAGAAAGGACCAGTGCTTGAGGTTGCACCACCACAACCCGACTGAACCCCACCGGTGAAGAGCACCAGCTTTGGTGCCTGATAGGTGCGACCCATCTGCTGGAAGATCTTTGACCATACGTCTTCGGTACCAGCCAGGATCTTGCGGCTGAAGGTAGCTAACTCCTCCTCTTCAGCTGTGCCAACATACTCTGTCTGTTCGGTTGACTGACCTGTTGGCATTGGCATACCGCCACCACCTACAAGACCACCCAAGATGCTGCCAAGGCCACCGCCGCCCATGAGCGACATAACAAGCACTACAACCAGCACGATGCCTAGGATGCCGCAACCGCTTTTCTTTCCGCCGCCGTTGCTGCCCTTGCCAGACATAAACATTGACAATAATAAGCTAAGGATGTTAAGGCCACCGCCGCCCATACTACCGAAACTGCCACCGCCACGCTGACCGCGGCGATCGTCTACATTGTTACTCTCACGTCTTCCGTCAAGTTTCATGATTAGAAATTTATATTAAGTCATAAACATAATAGAACACAAGACAAACACTTTGTACTCATGCTCTATTATTGTATAAATCAAAGTTCGCGAAGAATCTGCTGAATCTTCTCAAATGTCGTGATTCGGGTAGGAACCAAAGGCAGGCGAAGCACATTCTCACAGTAACCCATAGCGTTGAGCATAGCTTTC
>JAZUIL010000131.1:0-5992 GCA_045642245.1 Bacteroidales bacterium | reverse complement strand
GAGCGAAACTCTACTTTGCTCTTTATGATTCCTGCTGATACGAATGACATTAAAAAGGATTATGAAATTCTCCTCAATGAATTGAGAACGTATAATCCTGAAATGATGGATAAGCAGCGTCTGTTGGCTATCACGAAATGTGATATGCTTGACGATGAACTGATTGATCAGATGCGTCGTGAATTACCAGACGGTGTCCCTACGGTGTTTATCAGTGCAGTAGCAGGTATGGGATTGGATGAGCTCAAGGATATGCTTTGGACGATGCTCAATGATGAATCTAACCGTATTCAGACCTTTACCCATCGCAATTTGGATTTGTCTCGTGGTAGTGAGGATGATTATGTTGAGGCTGATCCATTCGGCCATGATGATTATATCATTGAGGGAGTGGCTAGCCAAGATCTTATCGAAGAAGATTGGGACGAGGAGTGAGATTAATTTATAATTTTTAATTGATAATTACTGATCGCGCTAAGAATCGTGTCAACTGTTCTCAATTATCAATTGTCAATTATCATTTTTTTTATATGATTCAGTCAAAGTTTCAGGAATCTGAACAAAAACCTATACTTCAATCCCAGCTTCTCTTACAGGAGGCTGGGATTGACCATTATTGCTCCATGCGAGCTTTTGAAAATGCTGGTGCAGGAGTATGGATGCCACGACAGGTACATGGTACAGACATTGTAATTGTGGATGATAAAACACCGTTTGATCCTACTGCAGAATTACAAGCGTTTGATGCAGATGCTGTCATCACTCAGGTAAAGGATCGTTGGATTGGTGTCCGTACGGCAGATTGTGTCCCTGTATTACTCTATGACCCTATGACAAAGACCGTGGCTGCAGTTCATGCTGGATGGCGTGGTACTGTTAAACATATTGTGAGACAAACTGTTGAGTTGATGCAGTCGTCGTTAGGCGTTTGCACTGAGAATCTATATGCAATGATCGGTCCTAGCATCAGCCCTGAGTCGTTTGAGGTAGGAGAAGAAGTCGCAGCGGAATTCGTAGCATCAGGTCGTGGAGATTGTGTAATCTGTAATGGAAATGTCTGCTATAGAAGTAGTATGAATTATTCAAAACCTCACGTAGATTTGTGGCAGAGTAATGCGATGGATTTATTGGAAGTGGGAGTGGTGCTTGATCGAATGGATTGTACGCCACTTTGCACGTATCAGAATGATTCGGTGTTGTTTTCTGCACGACGCCAGGGAATTGATACAGGCCGTATCGTTTCTGCAATATGCTTGAAATGATTTGTTAATGTTCTGTTAAAATCAACAAGAAATAATTAAAAATATATTGAAATTTAGGCAAAAATTTAATGCAAATGTTAAATTTTGTTTTCTTTCAATGTGTTTTTTATATAAATATTTGCATAATTTTCCGAAAACCTTTATCTTTGCATCGTGTTTTTCATGGTATTAGATTTAAGGTTAACGGAAGAAGGTCGTCGTGAGATGCCCTTCTTTTCTTTTTAGAGAGAAAAGGGCATCGAACAACGGAATCCTGTTGTGATGCCCTTCTATAGGTGTTTCTCAAGTTCGATACGGATCTTCGCGCCGAATTTATAGAAATCAGTTCCTTTGAAACCGACAAAAAGACCAAGATTGATATAATTATTGGCTATACCATATCCATATTCCGTATAGAATTTCTTACCTTCTGCACCTAAGAGGCTTGCGTAGACTCTTTCCTTAATGACGTATTTTGAGAATGGCCTTAATGCACGATGAATGAATCCATAAGGAGTTTCATACATTATATGTCCTCGAAGATATTTTGGAGACGAGCTAAACCAGTATTCATCAAGTAATTGGAATGTGCCACCTACATGATTGTCCTGCCAGTTGGATGGATAGAACCGTCGTGCGAAGTAGTGATAGTTGATAAAGTATTCTCCTTTTTGGTGAAAGAAAGCACCTGTGCCGGCTCGATATGAAATAAAACGTTTTGGCGCAACTTTCAAGTTCTGAGTTGCGTCTAACTCGATACGACTGTAATCACTGTTTGCTCCCCATACATTAGGAATTGCTTTGCTAGCTTCCACAATAAAAGTAGGGGTATAACCGTCAATATAGATTTTACGTCGGCCTTCAAAATAATAATATTGGTTCGGGGTCCATTCCAGACGTATGAAAGGTGCGAAATCAGAATAGTGTTGATCTGCCAGTTCTTGACGATGTTCTATTGTCGCTGCCATCTTACCATGTTTTACTGGCTTGCGATAGTTATATTGCAAACCGGTAAAGAGATTAAGTCCGGTTCGGAGTTCCGTATGATACTCCAGACGTAACTCATAACGCTGGAAGTAATCAATTCCTAAATCATAGAAGTCGATCGTATCTTTCTTTTGTTTTAAGGCCTGATTGATTGTTTCTATGTATTTTGAAGAGAATCCCGAATTACTTCGTTCGAAAGAAACATTAAGACCTTGTCGGATCTTCGGCATGAAAGTCCAGTCGATACTCGTACGGTACCGAAGCTCCTTGATTTTGAATGCATATCCTAGTTGCGCTGCGATGTTGAGTGTTGACTTATCTTTGAAAATGATATTCCAACGCAGGCGTTCGTTGAGAGAGAATCCGTTGATACGGTCATATTCGAATGTGGCAGGATCGAGAGGCCCATATAGTTTCAAACGATTATTATCATCGCCAAAGCGTCCACCTTCGACCATGTGCTCAGAGAATGTGAATATGGCATATTTCTTATGATGTGTATTGGGTTCTTCTTGCGATGGAGTATATAGAATGGAATCTACTTCGTGCGAAAGAATCACGGGACGGATGGTGTCGAAATCCGCCTCGTTCATGTCTAGTGTTTCGTATGTCGTGGAGAGATTCTTATTATGGTAGTCGGCTGTTTTTATATTCTCTAATGCTTCAACATTTTTATATTTGAATAAAGAGTTGAAGGTATTAGTTCCCTGCGTGCTTCCATATTGGTAATGAATCCGTGTCTTGCTAAGGTATGGAAGGAGTTGTCTGGCTGTGCTGTCAGGACGGAAAAGAAGTGTCGTGGAAAACGTCGCCATGTCAATTCTTCCTGCAGCATCAAGACCTAAGACTTCATATCTGGTGGAATCAACAAATAGTCTTCCTGAAAGCATCGTATGATGCTCTCTTTGTGGTGAAAAGGAAATGACACATGTGGTTGAGTCGACGGGAATACCCAGTTGAGTCAGTTCTGAAGCTAAGCTGTCAGTAAGAGTTTCGATCTCATAGTTATAAGTGGACAGACCTTCATACGAATAAGGGAGGACGTGGAATTTGCCCGATGAATCATCTCCAGAGTTTCGGATCTCAAGGCCTGGAAGAATGGCTTGATAGAGACCTTTGAGCATTCTGCGACTCTTGCGCTTATTTGTCGTATTGATGGTTTTACAACTGAATTTTACGCCACCTGGCCAGTGATAGCTGGCCTGTACAATAGCTTCAAATGCCAGGTCTTTTTTCTTATTTGCCTGAAAGGGTAGGAGATGTGAGAAGTGTCTGCCAGCCAGACCTTGTTTGTCACAGTGTGAGTGCCCAGAGACGTATGCTTCAATATTGAAAGCTCCAGGGATTTCCATGAATTCGCTGGTGCGCTGTGTTATTTTCTGTAAGAGAGAGTCAAGGTACAAGTCTTGTGCGCCGGCCACCATGGGGATGACCAGCAATAGGAATAGGATGATATATTTATTCTCGATACTTGCCTTCGGTTTCATCATCAAGTATGCTGAGATAACTATCGTATCGCGATTGGCTGATACGATGTTCTTCTAATGCTTGTAAGACTGCACAGCCTGGTTCGTGGGTATGAGTGCAGTTGCCAAACCGGCAGTCAGAAGAGATCTTGAAGATGTCTTTGAAATAATGACCGACGGTTTCTTTCTCAAATTCTATGGTACCGAATCCTCGGATACCAGGCGTGTCAATAAGATAAGAGTTAAGGTTTTGTCCCTCTGTCGCTGTACTATTACTCATCGGGATCTCATACATTTCAGAGAAAGTCGTTGTGTGAGTTCCTTGATCGTGAGTATCACTGATCTCTGCGGTCTTTGTCGTAGCCTCCGGAACTAAAAGATTGATAAGCGATGATTTGCCTACGCCACTGTTTCCTGCAAGTAAGGTCGTTTTCCCGTATAATACTTCACGGAATTCCTCAATGCCATCTCCGGTCTCGACAGAGATCTGATGCACAGGATAACCGATGTGTCTATAAAGCAATGCTAGGTTGTTGGCATATCGGGTTTCGTCCTCGTCGTAGATGTCCATCTTGTTGATGACGATGACTGCAGGAACACGATATGCTTCTGCGGTGGCAAGGAAGCGGTCGATGAAGGTAGTGGCTGTCTGAGGATGTGCCACGGTGACAATCAGAACGACCTGATCAAGATTACACGCGAGGATATGCGCCTGTTTACTGAGATTTGAAGCCTTGCGGATAATATAATTCCGTCGCTCCTGAATCTTGTTGATAAATGCAAAGCCTTCTTTGTTGAGTTCGTATTCTACGATATCGCCTACCGCTACAGGATTAGTCGTACGTATCCCTTTCAATCGGAAATTTCCTTTGACTTTACAAGGTACTAATCCGTCTGCAACAGGATGTCCATCGTCGAATCCTGCCTGTGCAAAACGCAAAGATTCCTCCCGTAGGCTTTTGCCTTCGGGAAGAACCATATACCAGAATCCTGTGTTACGAACTACAAGTCCTTTCAATTCTCAATTATGAATTGATTATACACTCATGATTTCTTTCTCCTTCTCTGCGTAGATGCTTTCGAGGAGCTTGATGTACTTGTCGTGAGACTTCTGAACGGTTGTCTCTGCATCCTTCTCTACATCCTCAGGAAGACCATTCTTAACGTCTTTCTTAAGAACTTCGATAGTGTCACGACGAATGTTACGGATTGCTACCTTTGCATTCTCCTCTTCACCCTTAGCCTGCTTAGAGAGCTGTTTACGACGATCCTCAGTCATTGGAGGAAGACCGATGCGGATGTACTCACCATTGTTCTCTGGCATGATGCCAAGTGGAGAGTCGATGATAGCCTTCTCAATCACTTTAAGCATTGCCTTGTCCCAAGGCTGGATGAGGATGCTCTTTGCGTCTGGAGTAGAGCAGTTAGCGCACTGGCTGATCTCCATCATGGTGCCGTAGCACTCAGCCTTAATGCCATCGAGCAACTTTACGGTAGCACGACCAGCACGGATGTGATCAAAAGTTTCCTGAAGGTGGTCAACAGATGCCTGCATCTTAGCTTCAGCATCCTTGATAGTTTTCTTAACGTCTAACATTATTATTGTAGGACTAAAAAGTTATTATTGCATTAATTATGGCGCAAAGATAGTCTTTTTCTGCGAGATTACCAAATATTGCGCTTTATTTTAGGCGAAGGTAATTCTTTCTTTACTAATAAGTATTTGTTTAGGCCTTTGGCTCTTCATAAACCAATGTTCCGATACCTTCACCCTTCATTACTTTGACGAGGTTGCCCATCTTGTCCATGTTGAATACGATGATAGGCAATTTGTTGTCGCGGCACAAGGTAGTTGCAGTAAGATCCATTACCTTGAGACCCTTCTGATAAATCTCATCATAGGTAATCTTGTCAAACTTTGTGGCTGTTGGATCCTTCTCTGGATCTGCTGTGTAAATGCCGTCAACGCGTGTTCCCTTCAACATGACGTCAGCCTCAATTTCAATGCCACGAAGAGCCGATCCTGTATCTGTTGTAAAGTATGGACAGCCTGTGCCACCAGCAAGGATTGCAATTTCACCTTTCTCCATAACTTCGATAGCACGCCACTTGCTATACTGTTCTCCGATAGGGAACATGTTGATGGCTGTGAGGACACGAGCTTTCTGTCCAGCAGCGTTAAGCGCCGAGCTGAGGCCTAATGCATTGATGGTTGTAGCCAACATTCCCATCTGATCGCCTTTAACACGATCAAAGCCTTTGCCTGCACCTGAGAGACCACGGAAGATGTTGCCACCA
>JAZUIL010000130.1:0-21974 GCA_045642245.1 Bacteroidales bacterium | reverse complement strand
TACTTCGATTAGGCAGCAAGAGCGTAGTTAGTCTCGCCAATTATATTTCGCCATCGTGGATTATAGTGATAGGTGACGTCTCACTGCATGCTTACACAAAGGTTCATCTCGCTGTCAAAGCCAGTCATCCCCATTGTTTTTCAGGGTGCAAAGATAAGAAGAAATGAGTGAAAATGCAAGTTGTAGATGTAAAAAAGTGTTTAATCATTGATAGAATTTTGATTTTTGGTGATTTTTTGCGTAGTATTCTCCCTTATAATTAGGAAAAGTGGAATAATTTTGTTATCTTTGCCACGATTTTGTGAAAGAATCGCAAAAGATAATTTAGGATATATAGAAAATCAAAAGAATATGAGTAATAGAGTTGTAATTACTGGCATGGGTATTTGGTCTTGCCTTGGCTATGATCTTGACACCGTTCGTCAGTCACTTTATGAAGGTAAGTCTGGTATCGTTATTGATCCAGTACGTCAGGAGATGGGATTCCGTTCTCCTTTGACTTCTTTTGTTGAGAAGCCAGATTTGAAGAAGCTTTTAGCTCGCAACATGCGTACTTTTATGAGCGAGGAGGCTCAGTATGCATACATGGCTACTCGTCAGGCTCTCGAGCAGGCAAATCTTACTCAGGAGGATATTGATCAGCGTCAGGTTGGCCTTCTTTATGGTAATGATAGTACTGCTAAGTCAACTTACGAGGCTGTAAGCAAGATTTACGAGTATAAGAGTACTCAGTCATGTGGCTCGGGTGCTATTTTCCAGAGCATGTGTTCAAATACTACTCAGTGTCTGGCCACTATCTTCCACCTCAAGGGCATCAACCTCACTACTGCAGGTGCTTGTGCTTCTGGCAGCCATGCATTAGGTTTAGCATATCTCCTTATTAAGGATGGCTTGCAGGACATTATCATTGCTGGTGGTGCACAGGAGGTTAATCCTGAGTGTATGGGTTCGTTCGATGGTATTCAGGCTTTCTCTGACCGCATCGATGAGCCAACCAAGGCAAGCCGCCCATTCGATCGTGATCGTAATGGCCTTGTACCTGGTGGCGGTGGTGCTACATTGATCGTAGAGAGTCTTGATCACGCTCTTGCTCGTGGCGCTAAGCCAATTGCTGAGATCATCGGTTGGGGCTTTAGCGGCAATGGTGACCACATTTCAACTCCTAATGTAGCAGGTCCTCAGCGCTCTATCGAACTTGCAATTAAGAGTGCTGGTATTGATAAGCATGAGATTGGTTATGTCAATGCTCACGCTACTTCAACCCATGCAGGTGATGGTCGTGAGGCTATGGCTATTGGCAATGTTTTCGGTGACTATAAGGTACCAGTTACTTCTACCAAGTCACAGACCGGTCATGAGTGTTGGATGGCAGGTGCTTCGGAGGCAATCTATAGTATCTTGATGATGAAGAATAACTTCATTGCTGGAACTATCAATTTCGAGAATCCAGATGAAGAGACCGCTTGCATCAACGTTATTGCTAAGACACAGGAGGCTCATTTCGATTGTTTCCTCTCTAATAGTTTCGGTTTCGGTGGTACTAACTCAACACTGATTATCAAAGACTATAAGGAGTGAGACAAACGAAGAAAAAGTGAACAATCAATAAAATAGAAACATTAATAACATTTTAATATATTATAACTATGACACGTGAAGAAATCATCGATCAGGTAAAGGAAGTACTTGCAGAGGAGTTTGAGGTAGAGCAGGATGTTATGGTAGATGACGCTATCATTAAGGATACTCTTGAGCTCGACAGCCTTTCTTTGGTTGACCTTGTTGCAGTTATCGAGCATACCTTCAAGGTAAAGATCCCTGCAGCTGATCTCCCAACCGTCAAGACTTTCGCTCAGCTCTACGATTATATCGAGAGCCATCAGTAATGAAAAACGATTAATTACTAATTTCAAAGCTTTTTGGTCGATTAGTAATTCTAAGATTAAGCGCACTGCTCACCTCTGTATGGTGCGCAGTGCGTAATTAGTAAAATGTAACCAGTAAATTATATTACGTAATCAGTAATTCTTGAAAGGAGTTATGCTTTACAAAGACGAAGAACTGTTTAAGTTGATGCCACAGCGCGATCCGATTGTGATGGTAGACAAGATACATGACGCAGAGGGTGATACTGCTCACACCGGTCTTCTGGTTAAGCCAGAGAACTATTTTATAGAAGAAGATGGCAAGATGGCAGAACCAGGACTTATTGAGCATATTGCACAGTCTGCAAGTGCATTCATGGGACATAAAGCGTTGTTGGCTGGCCAGCCATTACCTGTGGGTTATATCGGTGAAGTTAAGAAGTTCCATTGCTACGTACGTCCTGCTGTAGGCGACGAGCTCACGACTACGGTTACACTTGGCGCAGAAGTCAATGGCGTAACACTGATGACAGGTGCAACCTATTGTGGAGAGACTTTGGTGGCAGATACACAAATGAAACTTTTTGTTGAATAATATGTTACTGAAAGATAAATTCTATACTGTCCTCCATGAGGAGAAGATTGACTCGAACAATGCTGTATATCTGGTAGAGGTTAAATCGGATTGTGACGTTTATAAAGGCCACTTCCCACACAAACCTGTTTGTCCAGGTGTTTGTAATATTGAAACCATCCGTGAGTGTGCAGAGATGTTGACCGGAGAAGATCTTTATATTAAGACTATCAAGCAGTGTCGACTTACTGCTGTTGCATCTCCGGAAGTTTGTCCGAAGGTCGATATAACAATCTCTGTAGCTCGAATTGAGGGAACGGATTCTTTCAATGTCATTGGAAAGATTGCAGATGCAACGACTTCTTATATGGAGTTAAAAGGAGAGTTCTCTATCAAGTGAAGAATTAGAAGTGAGGAGTGATTCCTTTACTACTGAAAATAAAAAGAGGAGATTGATTCTCCGAAATAATTGGGTACATGACCAAAGCATTTATTAAGTTATACGAGTTCTTCAATGCTCATAAAGCCATTTGGCTATTGAGTATGGTGGCCTTGTTGGGATTCTTCGGATATTATTCTACGAAAATATATCTGGAGGAGGACATTGCACGTCTTTTACCATCGTCACGTAATGAAGACGGAAGTATCAAGCTCGCATTCTCAAGTCTTAGAATTAAAGATAAGTCATTTATCGTATTTCAGGACAAGGAAGGAATGGGTCCAGAGGCATTGTGTGAGGTAATTGACGCGTTCTGTGATACTTTGCAGTCTCAGGATAATGCATTGCCAGAAGAGAAAAGAACTATCGGGAACTTGTTCTATCAGGTTCCGACAGAGGATTTGATGTATGAGGCTGTGGACTATATGAAGGAACACATGCCAAATTATATTGATACTTCTTGCTATGCAGGTTTTGATACATTATTAACAGAAGATCATGTCCTCAAGCAGTTGCTCGAGAATCGTGAAGATGCTTCTTCTTTGATAGGAGAGGCGTTTCCAGAACTCCTGCAGATGGATCCTATTGGTATGCGATATGTCCTCCTCGATAAGATGGAGGGATTGATGTCGTCGGCTGGAGGTTCTTATTCTGTAGTCAATGATCACCTTTTTGTGCCAGATTCTACGGTAGCTATTGCTATTATTACACCTCGTTTTGCCGGTACTGATTCAGGCAACGGAGCCATTCTCTTCGAGTGGATGAATGATGATATCGAGGCGTTTGCTGCTGCATATCCTGGTGTAAAGATCGGTTATTATGGTGCTCCAGCTAATGGCGCATATAACTCATGGACACTGAAGAAGGATATTTTCAATAATATTCTCTGGTCATTGCTAATTGTTTTGGTAGTGATCTTTATTTGTTTCCGCAACTGGAACACTATTCCATTGCTCTGTCTTCCAGTCTTCTTTGGTACTGTCTTTGGTTTGGCTATGATGTATTTCATCAAAGGACAGTTCTCGCTTTTGGCGTTAGGAATTGGAGCGATAGTCTTAGGTGTGGCGTTGAGCTATGTTCTGCATGTTATTACACATTATAAATATGTAGGTGATCCTATCCAGGTACTCAAGGATCAAGTCAAGCCAGTAATGATGGGATGTATTACTACTATCGGTTCATTCCTTGGATTGATCTTTATTCAGACAGACTTGTTGCAGGATTTCGGTCTTTTTGCTTCTTTTGCCATTGTCGGTACGACACTATTTTCTTTGGCTTATCTGCCTCCATTTTTTAATAAGGATAAGAACAAGACTAACCGTAAGGCTTTTGCCATTATCGATAAGATTAATGCATATCCTATCGACAGAAATAAGGTCCTATTAGGACTCATTGCCATTTTAACCTGTTTGTGTGTCGGATATTATGCTATTGGAGGAACAAACTTCGATGCCGATATGCGCAATTTGGGTTATTGGCCTGAGAGTCTCGAAGAACCAGAAAATGTCATTCGCGAAAAAACTTTCAATGGTAACCGAGATCAGTATTTCGCTGCTAGCGGTGAGACCATGGAGGATGCTATTGAGAACTTCGCACTGATGGCAGAGAAACTCGATTCCTTGCAAGAAATAGGTTTGGTAAAGAATTACACCCATACGAGTGAACTCTTTATCCCTCAGCGTTTGCAACAGGAACGTATTGATGCTTGGCATGCTTATTGGAATGAAGAGCGTCTCGCACGCGTGCACACATTATTAAATAAATGTGCTCCTAAAGCAGGAGTTAATGCAGAAGCTTTTGAGCCGTTCTTTGAAGCTGCGACACGCGAATACGAGCCAGATCCTCTTTATGCTGCAGGTATTATTCCTGAGGGCTATGTCACTACTATGATGGAGCAGACTTACGATGGCTCATATCTATGTTTCTCTACTGTTTATTGTGAGGTAGATTCCGTTCGTAGTGACGATTCTGATTACCATCGTATCTGTGATGCAATTGCAAACGAGCCAAATCTTATGGTCCTCGATACCTATTATTATGCGACGGACACACTACGTCAGTTAGGTAAGGATTTCGATGTACTGCAGTGGGTAAGTATGGCCTTTGTCCTTTTGGTATTGCTGATTTCATTTAAGTGGAATTTGAAACATTCATTGCTTTGTTTCTTGCCAATTGTCATTTCATGGATCATCGTTCTTGGTGCCATGAATATCTTTGGGCTTCGCTTTAATCTGATTAATATCATCATTTCTACGTTCATTTTTGGAATCGGTGTAGATTATTCGATTTTTGTAATGAATGGATTGATCGGCTCTCACGATACTCAAAACAACGAAGATCAAATTGCAAATAATAAGTTGCTGGCTTATCATAAGACTGCGATCTTGTTCTCTGCTGTCGCGTTGATTGTTACTGTTGGTTCCATGAATCTGGCAGTACATCCAGCTATTCAGTCTGTAGGATTTGCTACATTGGTTGGTATGATTGCCGCAGTATTGTTTGCCTATGTGGTAGAACCATATCTCTTCCGTTTGCTTAAGAAAAAATGAAATACGACGTAATCATAGTAGGTTCTGGCCTTGGCGGTCTCCAGTGTGGTCTGGTCTTGGCTAAGAAAGGTAAAAAATGTCTGATCTTAGAGCGACAGATGCAGCCGGGCGGTTGTATGCAGAGCTATAAGCGACATGGCGAATGGCTTGACACGGGCATGCATTATGTCGGTGGACTTGGTGTCGGTAATTGTCTGTATGCTCCATTCAAATATATGGGTCTGATGGATCTGCCTTGGCTTCGTCTTGACCCGACTGGTTTCGATCGAGTAACCATTGGAGATCGAGACTTCCGATATGCTGAAGGTCATGAGGCTTTTATTGAGACATTAAGCCGCGAATTTCCTAAAGAACGAGAAGCGCTGAAGAAATACTGTGCAGTGATGGATGAAGTAGGTGGTCATCTTTATGACTCTATTCTTCCACGCGATGAGGTCGACTTCTTCACTCAATCCCTCTTCGCGTCAAGTACATACGATTATCTGCAGGAGACTTTCAGCGATCAGACACTCATCAATGTCTTGTCCGGTTCATCACTTAAGATGGAGTTGGCCAAGGATACTTTGCCACTTTATAACTTTGCTCAGGCAAATAACTCATTCATCCAGAGCTCTTGGCGACTGAAAGGCGATGGTAATCTCATCGTCAATCGTCTGTTAGAGCAATATAAGGCTATGGGTGGCGAGATTATCTGTAATGCTGAGGTAGAAGAACTCATTGAGAAGGATGGTCTCCTCGTTGCAGCACGTTGTGCGAATGGCGAGATTTATGAAGGCGACATGTTCATCAGTAATGCACATCCTGCTGTAACCGTCGATCTCGTGAAGGAATCGACCAAGATGAAAAAGGTGTACAAGAATCGCATTCATCGTTTGGAGAATACTTATGGCATGTACACAGTTTCGCTGGTTATCAAACCAGGTCAGCTGAAGTATTTCAACTGGAATCAGTACATCTATAAGAAACCTAATGTCTGGACATACTTCCTAGAAGATGGCCCTGTACAGGGAATCCTGATCAGTTGCCGTGTGCCAGATAATGCAGAGATTGTCAATGGACAGGTTGTCAATGATCCAGATGCTCGAATCCTTGATATCCTTACGCCACTGCCATGGGAGAAGATCTCACAATGGGAAGATACTACCATCGGACATCGTGGTGATGAATATAAGGCAATGAAAGAACGTCTATGTGAAGAGTGTATTACGTTGGCAGAGCGTTTTATTCCGAATCTGCATAGCATGGTTGAGGCTCACTTTAGTTCAACTCCGCTAACTTATCGAGATTATACTCTTACCCCTAATGGATCTTCTTACGGAGTTCGTAAGGACTATCATAATCCGATGATGACGCTTCTGAGTGCAAAGACACCTATTCCTAATCTTCTTTTGACGGGTCAGAGCCTGACTCTACATGGATTACTTGGTGTTACAATGACGACCCTTTTCACTGTGGCAGAGATTATCGGAAAGGAAGAAGCTTATGCCATCACTCAGACAGAGTAACACAATAAAAAACAAAAAAAGACGTTATTTGGTAAGCATGAAGAGCTGCCAAAGAAACATAAACAAAAAAAATAATATGGCAGCCGGTTGGATCAAGATCCGACTGGCTGTTTTGTCGTGTTTTTTGTGGGGTTTGATTTCTTTACCTAAGGCGGTTGCACAGAACGATGCTCAGACAAGTATGTATTGGGCTACCCCAACGCTTTATAATCCTGCAACAGCAGGTTCAGATTCAGCTTTACATGTTACCGCTTTTGATCGTATGCAGTGGGTTGGGGTAGAAGGCGCTCCTCAGACTTTCTTCGTGTCGGTAGATGCTCCACTTAAGTTCCGACGGACAAGAATGGGTGTAGGTCTATCTGTCCTGAATGACCAGGCTGGCTTGTTTAGGACAACATATGTCAGTGCACAAATTAATTATAGTCGTCATTTACTGGGCGGTCGTCTGGCTTTGGGCTTTCAGCCCGCTTTTGTCAATCAGTCATTCAGTGGAGGGGATGTTTTTATCCCATCTGGAGATGCATGGGACTCTTCCGATACGTCAATTCCAAGTAGTGATGTTGCAGGAAAGTCATTTGATATAGGTTTAGGAGCTTACTATGAATATGGCAATTGGTATGGCGGAATCGGTGTACAGCATCTGAATAGTGCGGAACTTGAATTAGCGGACTTCGCTTATTCACAGCTTGAAACGACATTATATTTTCATGCAGGAGGCAATATTCCCGTAAAACGAACGTTATTTGTATTGCAACCTTCTATATTGGTAAAGACTACGTTCCAGTTTACACAGTATGATTTTACTTTTCGTACGACGTGGAATCATAAGTTCTGGGGAGGAGTTTCTTTTCGACCATCTGACGCTATCGTCCTGATGGTTGGTGCCAATATAGGATCTGCTATTTTCGGTTATTCATATGATATCGGACTCTCTCGTTTTGGTATGGCCTCGGGAGGATCTCATGAGATTATGGCAGGTTGGACGATGCCAATCGAACTGGATAAGAAAACACGACATGGACACAAGTCCATTCGAATTTTATAATATAATATGAGAAAATTCTTTTTGTTAATCATAACCATACTTCTGGTTACATCCATGACTAGCTGCATGAAGTCGAGAGGCGGACAGGGCGGTGAGGTTACTGGTATTCGTGGCCGTGCTTGGAATGAACCACAGCCATATGGTATGGTCCTTGTTAAGCGAGGTTCCATTGATATGGGAACCAATGATCCAATTTCACAATGGGGCGATCAGCAGGAAGTCAAGGGTGTATCTGTTGATGCCTTCTGGATGGATGAAAAGGAGGTAAGTAACGCGCTGTATCGTCAGTTCGTTCAGTATGTCCGTGATTCGATCATCCGTGAGCGTTTGGCAGATCCAAACTATGGAGACAATGAGGATTTCAAGATTACTGTCGACAAGCATGGTGAGGATGTTACTCCGCATCTTAATTGGAATAAGGCTATTCCTTGGCGTCGTCCTAATGAGGCAGAGGAACGTGCAATCGAAAGTGTATTCACTACAGATCCGATTACTGGTAAGAAGATGCTTGACTTTAAGCAGATGAACTATCGCTATGAGACGTTCGACTATAAGTCATATGCTCAGCGTCGTTATCGTATGGATCCAGAGCGTCGAGATCTTAATACAGATCATGCCGTAGATTATGATAAGGAGATTCTGATTTCGAAGGATACTGCATTCATTGATGAGGATGGAAACATCCAGCGTTCAACCATTGTTCGTCCTCTTTCTTCCGCATTCGACTTTGTCAATACCTATATCGTCAATATCTATCCTGACACGACTGTCTGGGTTAATGACTTTGCCAATGCATATACTGATCAGTATGCACGTTATTATTTCTCATCTCCAATCTATGACGATTATCCTGTTGTAGGTGTTAGTTGGGAACAGGCTACTGCTTATTGCGCATGGCGTACAGAATTCCTTAAGCAGAGCTATGGCATGCGAGGTATCGATGTAGAACCATTCCGCCTGCCGACCGAAGCTGAATGGGAATATGCGGCACGTGCAGGTAATAATGACCAGACTTATTCGTGGAAGACTGATATGCCACGGACCGAGAAAGGTTGTTATGATGGAAACTTCAAGCCGGGCGATGGCGATTATTCTCGCGATGGCTATATCATTACAGCTCCAGTAGGTAGCTATGCAAGTAATGATTTCGGTCTCTACGATATGAGTGGAAATGTCGCAGAATGGACCAGTACAGCATGGAGTGAGGCTGGAGTCCTTGCTACAAGTGATATTAATCCGGACTATCAGTATAATGCAGCAAAGGAAGATCCTTATCGCCTGAAGCGTAAGGTGATTCGTGGCGGTTCATGGAAAGATCCTAAGCATTTTGTCCGAGGTGATGCTCGTACGTGGGAGTATCAGAATGAGCATCGTTCGTTTGTCGGATTCCGATGTGTTCGTACATATCTTGGCAATCAGAAACCTAATATCAAAAAGAGTAAGAAAGCTAAGTCAAAGGCTCCAAAGGCAAGTCGTCAGAGTGGAGGTTCTTCTCGCTCAGCTCGTCGTAGATAATTTATTAGATTATGAAAAAACGTAATATTCGAGGATTCTTTGTAGGGGAGAGAGGTCAACGTCTCTTCAACTATGCATATTCTATAGGTGCTTCTATCGTTATTTTGGGTGCACTCTTCAAGTTGCTGCATGCTCCTATGGCCGATTTTATCCTGATTGTCGGCATGGGAACTGAGGCCATTATTTTCTTCCTTTCAGCTTTCGATGAGCCAGCTAAGGATTATAAGTGGGAGAAGGTATATCCAGAACTTGACATTCCAAATGAAGAGGAAGCGGCCATTGCTCGTCTTGAGCGAATCAAGGAAGGTGGTAATACTGCAAGCGCAAATCCTGTAGCTGCATCTAATGGCCCTACAGGCAATGTGACTATCATTGGTGGTGGAGCTCCTGTTGCAGCTGCTTCTGTAGCTCCTGTAAATGGTTCGTCTGCTGCATCAGCCGTTCCAACTATTGCTCCTTTTAATGTGAATACGGAGGATGTTAACGATGCTACACAGAAATATGTTGAACAGCTAAAGTCTATTTCAGAACAGATGACTGCTCTCAATCGCAGCGTACAGGGTCTCGATGCCATCTACGAAGTACAGCTCAAGAGCGTCAGCTCACAGCTTGGCAGTGTGGAGCAGGTCAGCCAGCAGACACAGCAGCTTGTACAGAATCTTCAGCAGCTCAATGAGGTTTATGGCCGCATGATTAAGGCTATGACTTCACAGCAGCAGTAATTTTTCATCATTGAGAATTCATAATTCATAATTAATGAGTGCTAATCATACCCGACTGTCTCCCCGTCAGAAGATGATCAACTTGATGTATATCGTCTTCCTGGCCATGGTGGCATTAAATGTGTCGAGCGATGTCCTCTCTGGCTTTAAGCATGTGGAGGACGCGTTGGATGCAAGTAATGCTGGTGCACAGTCGCGCAACCAGAAGCTCTATGAGGAGTTTGACAGGGCTCACCAGCAGAATCCTGAAAAGGTAGCACGTTGGTACAATGAAGCGCAGCAAGTGCGAGTAAATTCTGCAGAGCTCATTCTCTTCATTGATTCGCTTAAGCATGAAATCGCTATTGAAGCAGATGGCCGAAAAGGTGATCCGTCTAATATTAGAAATCGAGAAAACCTTGAAGCTGTCAATCAGATCATGCTTTCTCCTCGTCACAATCGTGGATCACAACTTCGTCAACGTCTTGAGGCCTATCGCCAGCATCTAGTTTCTGTTCTTTCAGAACCTGATGGCCGTGTAGTGAGTCAGTATCTTTCCACTCAGGATCCAGAAGGAACACTCATGAAGTGGGAAGGTGCGATGTTTGAGAATATTCCAGTTGCGGCTGCTGTCACAATTCTGGCAAAAATTCAGGGAGACGTCAATAATGCAGAAGGTCATGCCATAGAAAGCCTCATGCAAAGTGTCGATCGTGGTGATGTCCGTGTCAACCAGATGAGTGCATTTGTGATTCCTACTTCTCGCAATGTGATGAGAGGATCTACTTTTGAGGCTCAGATTGTCATGGCAGCTGTGGATACAACTCAGACTCCGGCTATTTATATAGGTGACCAGCTTTATAATCCAGATCGCAGCAACTATTATACTGTTACTGCGGGACGTGAAGGAATTCAGACACTTAAGGGTTATCTTGAGGTACGAAAGCCTGATGGTTCAGCGGAGCAGCTTCCTTTCGAAACCGATTATTTCGTTAGCGAACCTGTTGCTACCGTTTCAAATACGATGATGAATGTCATGTATGCAGGTATTGATAATCCTCTCAGCATATCTGTCCCGGGAGTTGCTGCAAGTCAGATCAGTGCTAGCATGACAAATGGAACGCTCACACGAAGTGGTAATGGTTGGGTAGCTAAACCTAAGACTGTCAATCAGGACGCAGTTATTACTGTTACAGCTCAGCAGAACGGACGTAGTGTAACTGTAAGTCAGACCGCGTTCCGTGTTCGCAGATTGCCAGATCCTACACCTTATTTATTATGTAAGGATGCTGCAGGTAATACCGTTCGCTATAAGGGTGGTGCTCCTATAAGCAAGGCGTCTCTCCTCAGTGCAGGAGGAATACATGCCGCAATTGATGATGGCCTGCTTAATGTCGAGTTCTCAGTTAAATCATTCCGTATCGATATTTTTGACTCCATGGGTAATGATATCCCAGAGGATAGTCAGTCGGCTGATTACTCTGAGCGTCAACGTACTGCCATCAACCGCCTACAGCGTGGTAAGAAATTCTTCATCACTCGTGTAAAGGCTGTCGGCCCGGATGGATTGGAACGTACACTTTCGCCAATCGAAGTGATTGTGAACTAATGACCCTATAATAGATTCGAGTTTTTATTTTTGTATATGAAGCTCAAAACCCTTACAATATTTATGTTGCTTGCCTTGTTGATGTCTGATGCATCAGCACAGGTGAGTGTACGCCGTCGTTCTTCTTCTTCGCGTTCTCAGACAGAAAAGCAAGAGAAAAAGGCGGAGAAGAAACAAGCGGAAGAGAGATCTCAGAAGCCAGACAATGCCGTAGAACTCCCTCGACCGGCATCAGCTGTTCGTCCGGAAGAGACCAGACCTCGTCCTGATTTGCCAAAGATCGATCCTGCAGAACGTAAGATTGGTCCGGAGGCTCGTGAGGCGGCTCCACAGCGTACTGTGCCAGCAAAGCGTACACAGAAGAAGACTGGTAATCAAGCTTCACCTGTTGCTGAGGGAATGACCTTGCGTCAGCAGGCTTTTGCTGAATATCAACGTCAGGAACCACAATATGTGCCATGGCAGCATGTTGTCTATCGCGAACTGGATATGAATGTAGGCGAAAACGCCTCACTTTATTATCCAGTGGAACCCGTTGACGGAATGACCAATCTCTTCCGTGTAATCCTTGAGGCTCTTTGTAATGGCCAGCTCAAAGCTTACGAATACATGGATGGCCGAGAGATGTTCACGGATAATTATGTTCTCAATGTTGAGAGCATGCTTCAGAAGTTTGAGGTACCTTATCAGTCACAGACAGCAGGTGGTCGTACCATCTATCGTGTTGAAGAGGTTGATGTGCCGAGCAATGAAGTCATGAGCTATTATCTCAAGGAGCGTTGGCAGTATGACCTTACGGGCAGTCGATATACTGCACAGGTGCTTGCTCTTTGTCCAGTATTACATCGTATGGGAGAGTTTGGCGGAGAACCAGTTCCATATCCTATGTGCTGGATCAATTTTGAGGACCTCCGTCCTTTCCTTCGTGGACATATGATAATGCTCGATGGCATGAATAATGCACCAAGACTTACGATGGAAGAGTATTTCACCCTTAATAAATATAATGGTGAACTCTATAAAGTACAGAATACTCGTGGTCTTAACCTGATGCAGCAATATACTGATAGTGCATCGCTTTCTGAGGCTCGTGCACGTATTGAGGCAGAACTTAGAGGTTTCAATGATAGTATCTGGGTGCATGAACCAACAGCAGAGGAAATTGCTGCGCAGGATAGTATCGATGCAGCACAACGAGCAGAGAAGCGAGTCGCCCGTAAGAGTAGGTCAACACGTGCTGAAAGAGGAGAGAAGCGCAATCGTCGCACAAAAGAAGTTGTAGATATTGAGACTACAACTGATTCCGTTGCAAAGGTTGAAGAAGACTCTGACAGTCGTTCCGAGAAGACGGGAAAGTCTCATTCGGCTCGTCGTTCTCGTTAATGATAGTAACCAATAACGAAAGAAATTAATAATCAGTAATATTTTTTATGTCTACAATTCAGAAAAAACTTAGTGACTCGGCTGCAGCGCGTTGGACGGCGTTGACTATTGTGTCAGTCACTATGATGTTCGCGTATTTCTTTACCGACGTCATGTCTCCACTTGAGCCATTGCTTACTGCTGCGAAGGAAGACGGTGGCCTCGGTCTTGGTTGGACCTCAGATGAATATGGATTCTTCTCAGGTTCTTATGGTTTCTTCAATGTTTTCCTCGGACTCTTATTCTTCGGCGGTATTATTCTTGACAAGTTCGGTATCCGTTTCACAGGTATAATGTCTACCGTATTGATGTTCGGTGGCGCACTTATCAAATGGTGGGCCGTAGGAAATACTTTTGAAGGAGAACTGTTCGGCTATCAGATGCAGGTTATCTGGGCATGTCTTGGTTTTGCTATCTATGGCGTTGGTGCAGAGATCGCTGGTATTACAGTTTCTAAGGTTATCGTTAAGTGGTTTACTGGTCATGAGCTCGCATTAGCTATGGGCGTACAGGTAGCTCTCGCTCGTTTCGGTACTGCTGCCGCTCTCAGTTTTGCATTGCCTTTTGCAAAGTCAATGGGTGCTGCTTCTGCTTCTGTTGGTTTGGGTGCTGCTATGCTCTGCATTGGTATGATTTCATTCATCGTCTATAATATTATGGACAAGAAGGAAGATGCTGCTGCCGCTGCTGTTGCCAGTGAGCCAGAGGAAGGTTTCAAGTTCTCTGATCTTAAGCTTCTTTTCTGCAACCGTGGTTTCTGGTACATTGCTCTGCTTTGCCTCATGTTCTATGCAGGAGTTTTCCCATTCCTCAAGTTTGCAACCAAGCTTATGGTTATCAAGTATGGCGTTGCTGAGGATATTGCAGGTTCCATCCCATCGATGTTGCCTTATGGTACGATTGTCCTGACACCACTTTTCGGTTATGTTTATGACAAGATCGGTAAGGGTGCAACACTCATGATTATTGGTTCCATTCTTTTGACTCTGGTACATGCCGTCTTTGCAATCCCAGGTATTACAAGTGTTGGCGTCGCTATTACGATGATGGTGGTTCTTGGCATTGCTTTTGGTCTTGTTCCATCGGCTATGTGGCCATCTGTACCTAAGATTATTCCTATGCAACTCCTTGGTACAGCTTATGCATTGATCTTCTTTATCCAGAACATTGGTCTTTCTATGGTACCTATCTGGATTGGTAAGATCAATCAGGCTAATACCGATCCTGCTACTGGCCTTATCGATTATACTGAGACCATGACCACCTTTGCATGCTATGGCATTGTTGCTATCGTCATTGCTGTTCTTCTTCTCGTTGAGGATAAGAAGAAGGGATATGGTCTTCAGAAGGCTAATATCAAGAAATAATATTTCCTTTAGATATATATTACCACCCTCTCCATTTTGTTGATGGAGAGGGTGGTCTTTTTGTGCAAATAATGTCCAAAAATGTAAGATAAAGCTGGATATTTTATGTCTCGAGCTTGTAAAACGGGATTGTAATTCGTAATTTGTAATCTGCAATTTGTATTTTTGAGAAAAACTCTTATCTTTGCACCGATAAATCTAATAAGAATTGCACTAATAACTCCTTTTTCTAAATGAATCATTACGCGGTTTTCTTTTTTGTGTCAATGTCAATGGCAGCCACGAGTGCATCTGCACACGTAGCCGCAAATGATTCCGTAAAGAAACAGGATAGTGGCATCTTTCTGAATGCAGAGTCAGATACAAAGCCTCGAGAGATATCTCTTGGCCTTCCAACCAATAATCTATCTGCAGTGCAGATTTTTGAGGATGGAATGCCCGTTTCTTATTACATTTATGAATTGTTGCCCTATAAGTCTTGGCATGGCGGCGTAAGTGCATCCAGCACGGGAAGCATGGCTCCATTTGAGACATCTTTACGATATGGTGAAATCAACAATTATGTCGATAGCTATAATCGTGGAGGTAGTGAAAAATTTCGCGGAAGTGTTCAATACACGATAGGAACATGGGGGCAGAATAAGTTCGATGTGAATATCTCTGGTCCGCTAAAACAAGGATGGGGTTATTCTTTGAGTACGTATCAGAACTTCGACCCAGGTTCAAATCATACCATTACCCCGAAGTTACATGATCGTCATCAGTTTTATAAAGCGGTCCTTTCTAAGGATTTCTTAAATGGCAGAGGTGACATGAAACTTGTCTATCAGTATGTAAGTTTCTTGTCGTATCGAGAGAATTTTGGCCCGTTTGTTTTTGTCGGTGATGGAAGTGTCAAGGAATATAATGGTTTTCGTCTAGGTCGGGATTCCTATCGTCCAGATGTGAGTTCATATACTTTTATGGACTTCAAGACAGGTCAAATGCGTACGGTGGATTTTGATGATGCAAATATCGACCATACTCATCATCTCACATATACGCTCGACTATACACTTGGAGAAGGTGTTCATCTTGATGTCCGTAGTCGTTTTAAGACAGGAGATTACATCGGTGGCTGTGGTACGTTAGCAGGAATCCGCGACATTGCATCTGACGGAGGGTATACTTATCTCAATGGGAAACCATTCGCGGGTCCTATGCAGAGCCGCAGTGTCCTTCGTTTTGATTCGTTCGAGACTTCATGGATGAACAATGCAGAGGTTCAGATTCATCGTGGGGATCATAGTATGAGAGTAGGAGCGGACTATCATTTCAATCATGGTGGTACGGTCAATTCCTCAGTTATCATGGCGCATGAAGTGAAGGCCGATCCGGAGCAGCTCCTTTTTAATGGTGAGGCGTTCTACAATCACAATACAGCAGGTGAGTATTTCGATGGATACGAACACAAGCTTGCTGCCTATTTCAAGGATGAGTGGCAGATCAGTAAAAAGATGACTCTTGCCGCTTTCCTACGTCTGGAGAATCTCAATCTTCATGGCAAGTCTGCCAATAATATTGGTGATGACACCAGTAATACCCGTTTGCCAGGGTTCAATGTAACCAAAGGTAAGATTACAGATTTTAGTGAGAACTTCCTCAACGTTTCTGCAGGTGTTGACTTTAATGCAAATCTTGTCGGAGGGCTCTCTCTTAAGGCTCAGGCCATCTTTACCCGAGTGCATAATACACTCTTCTCATATGGCGGTTTCTATGATCCTAAGACAGATCCTACTGACACCAAGTTCGCACAAGGCGGTTTTGCTTATAATAACGATTGGCTCAATATCGTTTCTCAGCTTGTTTACATCCGCCAGTCAAATTATAATACACGCTCTTCGTTTCAGCACGCTTTGCAGAAAGAAGTGGCAGGTGCACCAGTTGGTTTCATTGAGACAGTCACTCTTCCTTTGACTTATGACATTGAGTCTCTGGGATGGACGACCGACGCGATGATCACCCCATTTAAGGGGTTCTCGCTTCATGTCCTCTTTACACTCCGCAATCCGCAGTATAAGAACTTCTTCTTTGCTCCTACATTCAGCGATGGAGTGACAGAGCAATATGATTTTAGTGGTCGCAATGTTACTGCACTTCATAAGATGGAACTTACACTCGATCCTTCTTATTCCTATCGAGATTGGAGATTCTGGTTCAGTGCTCGTTATATCAGCCGACAGTATATCAATAAGACTAACTCGCTTTATTTCAAGGAGCGTATTGAGACTTTCGGAGGTATAGATTACAAACTTAATGACCATTGCAAGTTCAATGTCAATGTCATTAATCTTCTCAATCAGAAGGGTGCCAGTGGTCTGATTAGTTCTTCAGACCTTGTCGAGGATGCTTCTGGATATAAGAATTATCTGATGGCAGGAACATTCATCCGTCCATTCACTGTCGAGTTCGGCGTAAAAATCGATTTTTGATTATAACTAATAACATTAAATAAATAATTAAAACATGGAAATCTTATCTACTCCGTGGATTGTAGCCCTCTTTATTATTTGGGGTTGCTTTCTTTTCTATTCCTACAAGGGCCAGCCAAATGGCTTGTGGGTTCTAGCGTTGGCCAACACCGGCGAGCGCTTTGGTTATTATACCATGTTGGCAGTATTTGCACTCTTCCTTGGTGAGAACTTCGGTTTCGAGGCAGGTACAGCTTCTGAGATTTACACCTGGTTCCTGACCTTGGTTTATTTCTTGCCATTGTTTGGTGGTATGCTGGCCGATAAATTTGGCTACTCAAAGATGGTAGTCATCGGTATCGTCATCATGTTTATCGGTTATCTGCTCCTGTCTCTGCCTCTGGGTGGTGATATGACTGCCGTTGTTGCCATGATTGCTGCTCTTGCACTTGTTAGTGCTGGTACAGGCCTCTTCAAGGGTAACCTCCAGGTGATGGTAGGCGATCTTTACAATGATCCACAGTTTGCCGACAAGCGCGACTCAGGCTTCTCACTCTTCTACATGGCTATCAACGTAGGCGCACTCTTCGCACCAACCGCTGCTATCATGGTTATGGATTGGGCTCAGGAGTCACTTGGCTACACCAAGGCTGATTCATATCACTTCGCCTTTGCTGTTGCCTGTGTTTCAGTAATTCTTTCAATCCTCATCTACTTCTTCGGCAAGCCTGCTTTCCGTCAGGTATTGAATGTTACCAAGAAGAAGGCTGGTGAGGCTGCAGCTATCGTCGAGGAGGATGCTAAGGAGGTGAAGGAGCGTATTATCTGCCTCTGCCTCGTCTTTGCAGTCGTTATCTTCTTCTGGATGGCATTCCACCAGAATGGTCTTACCCTTACCTGGTTCGCCGATGAGTTTACCGCTACCTCTTCTACAGGTATCGAGAGCATGATGTTCGATGTTCGTAACCTTCTTGCTTGTATCTTCATCGTTTATGGCTTGTTCGGTATCTTCCAGCAGAAGGGCCTCTGCCGCAATCTCGCTATTGCTATGATTGTCCTCGGCGTTGCATTCTTGGCAATGATGATTCCTGGCGAGGGTGAGGTTACTTCTATCAGTGCACCAATCTTCCAGCAGTTCAACGCTTGCTTCGTTGTTATGCTTACTCCTGTATCGATTGCCCTCTTCAGCAGCCTTGCAAAGAAGGGTAAGGAACCTAAGGCTCCATTCAAGATCGGTCTCGGTATGCTCGTCGCAGCAGCTGCTTACCTGATGATGACCCTCTGTTCAATCGGTCTCCCTGCTACCGATCATCCAAATCACGTAGCTGACGTATCTCCAAACCTCCTCGTCAACACTTACCTCGTACTTACCTTCGCTGAGCTCCTTCTTTCTCCTATCGGTATCTCGTTCGTATCGAAGGTCGCTCCTGCCAAGTACAAGGGTATGATGATGGCTGGCTGGTTCGTAGCTACCGCCCTCGGTAACAAGCTCGTTGCTATTCCTGGCCACATGTGGGATATGCCGCTTCCAGTTGTATGGGGTACCCTCATGCTCATCTGCCTCGTTGCAGCAGCCTTCATCTTCTCTATTCTTAAGAAGCTTAATAAGGTAGCTTAATCATGGAAAAGACTATCAAAGTATCCGACCGCTATTTCAAACTCTATCTCTCACAGGAAGAGATCCAGTCAAAGGTTAAGGCTGTTGCTGAGCGAATGAATAAGGAGTTGGCTGGTAAGAAACCTCTCTTTGTCGCCGTTTTGAACGGAGCATTTGTTTTCGCTGCAGATCTTTTCCGCAATATCACTATCGAGGATGCAGAGATTACTTTCATCCGCATGAAGTCGTATGTCGGTACTCAGACCACTGGAAAGGTTAAGACCATCAGCAATCTTCATGAGAGTGTGGAAGATCGTACTGTCGTCATCATCGAAGATATTGTTGATAGCGGTTACACCATGGAACAGCTGATTCATCAATTGAAAGACGATCTTGGTGCCAAGGAAGTCTATGTCAGCTGTCTGCTTAGCAAGCCGAATGCAGTCAAGGTGAAAGACCTGAAACTTGATTATGTAGCCATGGAGATTCCTAACGATTTTATCGTAGGCTATGGCCTTGATTATAATGAAGTGGGTCGTAACCTGCCGGATATTTGGGTAGTTGCCTGATTAAATAGCATTTCAATAGATTATTTTAGGCTCGAAATGAAAATTTCGGGCCTAAAATTTTGTTATTAGAGGTTTTTTCTGTAAATTTGCAGCGATTTTGGGCTTTTAATAAGCATATTTTCAGGTAAACAAACATATTTAAGGTAAAACACTACAATGTTGAACATCGTAATTTTTGGCGCTCCAGGCTCAGGCAAGGGCACCCAGAGTGACAAGATCATCGCTGAGTATGGTGTCGAGCATATCTCGACAGGCGACGTACTTCGTGGTGAGATCAAGAACAATACAGAACTCGGAAAGATCGCTGCTCAGTATATCAATGATGGTAAGCTCGTTCCAGATAGCCTTATTATCGACATGCTCGCAGCAACTCTTGACGCTAAAGGAAAGGACATCAATGGTGTCATTTTCGATGGTTTCCCTCGCACCATTGCACAGGCTGAGGCTCTTAACACTATGTTGGCTGAGCGTGGTCAGGCAGTTAGTACTGTCATCGGCCTTGAGGTAGATGATGACGAGCTCATTAAGCGTATCATTCTCCGTGGCCAGACTTCTGGTCGTGCTGATGATAACGAAGAGACTGCTAAGAAGCGTCTTAATACCTACTATAGCCAGACGCTTCCTTTGAAGGATTTCTATATCCAGGAAGGCAAGTATGCTAAGATTCAGGGTATGGGTACTATTGACGAGATCTTTGCTTCTATCAAGCAGGCAATTGACGCTGTAAAGTAAATCTATAATAGCCCCTTTTGACTTTTTCCGTCAACCTATTTTATATAATACCTATGTCACCATTTCCGCTTTTGTTTGCAATAAATAGTCGGGAATGGTGATTTCTTTCCTTTTAATAATTACTATGAAACGATTTATTAAGTACTTTGTTTTGGTCTTAATTCTTGGCTTTGTTGCTACCGCAGAGGCTCAGACCCTCCGTAATTCTTATAATAGTAATATAGGTAAGGTAGAGAATGATGGCACGATTCGCAATGCCAGCAATAGTCGTATTGGCAAGATTGAGAGTGATGGTACGATTCGTAATGCCAACAACAGTCGTGTCGGTAAGATCGAAAATGATGGTACAATACGTAATGCCAGCAACAGCCGTGTCGGTAAGGTGGAGAGCGATGGTACAGTACGAGATGCCAACAACAGTCGTATCGGTAAGATAGAGAGTGATGGCACTGTACGAAATGCCAACAATAGTCGTATCGGTTCGGCTTCTGGTGTCGACCGTAAGACTGCAGCAGTGCTATTCTTTATGGAAATCTTGAAATGATCTGTGACTTATGCTTCAAATAAGTCTATAAATCATTATTTGAGTAAATAATGAAGAAATCGGAACAAACGAATTCGTTTGTTCCGATTATTGTTTAAAAATAAGACTTTATGATTTCATGAGTACCTATTTTAGGCGTATAATATGAACACATGATTTCGTTTGTACTTATTTTAAATCAATAACGTTAACACTTTATTCGAAGTGTTAACGTTATTTGCTGAGAATTGTATCTTTTGAATTCGTTTGTTCCTATTTTATATTTAAAAAGGAACAATATTGAATCGTGCATTACAATTCGAGGTCACCATCATGGATTTCATGCCAAGGAAGGCCCTGGATATTGAGCTGCTCCATGAATGGATCTGGGTCGAATTCCTCTACATTGTGTACACCTGGCTTGCTCCATTTACCAGTGAGGAACATCATAGCACCGATCATGGCTGGAACGCCTGTGGTGTAGCTTACGCCCTGCATACCGGTCTCGAGATAAGCTTCGCGGTGGCTGCAATTGTTATATACATAATAGGTATGCTCTTCGCCGCCACGGAGACCGCGGATTCGACAACCGATAGAGGTCTCGCCTTCGTAGTTCTCACCGAGATCCTGAGGATTTGGCAATACAGCCTTAAGGAACTGAAGAGGAACGATCTTGACAATCTCGTCACCGGTGCCATCTGCCTTAGGAGCCTTATAAGTCACCTCGTCGATACGGCTCATGCCGATGTTCTGAATGACATCGAGGTAGGTGAGGTACTGCTGTCCGAAGGTCATCCAGAAGCGTGCACGCTTGATGGTAGGGTAGTTGATTACCAACGACTCGATTTCCTCATGATGGAGGAGGTATGATTCCTTAGGACCGATGCCAGGATAGTTGAGGGGCTTATGGATTTCCATAGGCTCTGTCTCATGATACTCTCCATTCTCCCAATAAAGACCCTTTTGAGTGATCTCACGAATGTTGATCTCTGGGTTGAAGTTAGTTGCAAAAGCCTTGTGGTGATTGCCTGCATTGCAATCGACGATGTCGAGATACTGGATCTCGTCAAAGTGATGCTTTGCAGCATATGCAGTATAAACGCTGGTTACACCTGGATCGAAGCCACAACCGAGGATGGCACAAAGACCAGCCTTCTCGAAGCGCTCGCGATAAGCCCACTGCCATGAATACTCGAAGTGAGCTTCATCCTTTGGCTCATAATTCGCAGTGTCAAGGTAATTGACACCAGCTTCCAGACAAGCATCCATGATGGTAAGGTCCTGATAAGGGAGAGCAAGGTTGATGCAGAGTTCTGGCTTGAACTCCTTCATCAGCTTGACCAATGCTGGCACGTCGTCAGCATCGACAGCAGCAGTGGTGATATTAGCCACTACACCGTTTTTGCTGTAACCCTTGGCACGGATAGCCTCTGCAGCAGCGTCGCACTTAGACTTGGTGCGTGAAGCAATACAGATGTCGGTAAAGATGTCGGCATTCTGTGCCAACTTGTG
>JAZUIL010000129.1:0-11443 GCA_045642245.1 Bacteroidales bacterium | reverse complement strand
TTTAGATACTAAACGCGTTATTTAAATAGATGTACACGCGTACTATATTTAAATGACGCTTATGACGCTAATTTTATGCGGCTAAGCTGCAAGTAAAAATTAACGCTTGCTGAACTGGAAGCGACGACGAGCCTTTGGCTGACCTGGCTTCTTACGTTCAACGATACGTGCATCACGGGTGAGGAAGCCAGCCTTGCGAAGAGCTGCCTTGTTCTCAGCGTCGATCTTAACGAGTGCACGTGCAATAGCGAGGCGGAGAGCCTCTGCCTGGCCCTTATAACCACCACCCTTGAGGTTCACGTTGATGTCGAAGCTCTCAGCTACGCCAACCTCGTTGAGAGGCTGCTTAACGATGAACTGGAGGATTGATGATGGGAAATAAGCCTGAAGTTCCTTCTTGTTGATGGTGATGTTACCAGCACCAGCAGCAACATAAACACGGGCTACAGCGGCCTTACGACGGCCAATTGCATTGATTACTTCTGCCATAGTTGTAAATGTTTGTTTGTGGTGTTGATTACTTCAAAGTGTTGATGTCGATAGCCTTAGGCTGCTGAGCAACCTCCTTGTACTCTGAACCCTCGTAAATACGAACGTTCTTGAGAAGCTGACGACCGAGCTTGTTCTTTGGGAGCATGCCCTTGAGAACGATGAGGAAGAGCTCCTCGTAGCCGTTCTTCTTAACTACGCTAGCTGCAGTGTGTGCACGCTGGCCGCTAGGATAGCCGGTGAAAGTAAGCCACTCACGCTCGGTCCACTTGTTACCGGTCATGGTGATCTTGTCGGCGTTGATAATGATAACGTTGTCACCGCAGTCAACGTTAGGGGTGAATGATGGCTTGTACTTACCACGGAGAAGCTTAGCTACCTTTGAGCAGAAGCGACCCATTACCTGGTCTGTAGCATCCACAACCACCCATTCCTTCTGTGCAGTTGCTTTGTTCACAGAAATGGTCTTGAAAGATAAAGTATCCACTGTTGATTGTTGGATTAAAGAAATTAAAAAAAGTTATTTATCTCTAGACAGCGCCTCGACTTACGGACTAGAGCTCGCCGAGGGTGTCACTGGCTTTCAAAGAAACATAGTTTCCCTAAAATCAGCGCGCAAAGATACGATTTTATTTTAAAATAAAAGTAGTTATCAACACTTTTTCGCGCCTTTTCGTCAAATTCAAGCAATTTTATTTATAAAATGCCATCTTTGAAACGCAAAAATCACGCCTTTTTATTCTTTTTTACCAGAATCGTCTGTAATACTACCGAAATGACGATAAGTAATACACCAATCCAGAAGTTACTGCTGAGTTCGCGACCTTCATCAAAAAGAATCATGGCATACAGGATGCTATATACCGGCTCGAGATTATAGCTCAAAGTCATAGTGAAGGTTGAGACTTTCTGCAAAGCTCGCAACTGAAGCATAAAAGCTCCTATCGTAAAGACGGATGCGAGCAGGACGAGATAAAGGAAATCTGTCGTGGCTGGGACAACTGGCAACTCGGGACGAAGGAAGACTACCAGCGGCATAATCAGCGTCAACAAACCTACTCCTCCAGCCAATTCTCCATACAACATGGTGCTGCTAGAGTGGTGATGACGACTCATTAGGACCTTGCTTCCGATAGAGAAAAAAGAACAGGCAGCAGACGAAGCGACGCCCAACAGAATGCCATAACGATAGTGGACATCGAGCTGGAAGATAAGCAGAATACCAAGAACAGGCAAAACGCTGAGGATGAGTTCTGTCCATCGAGGTTTTGCTTTGATCAAAAGAGGCTCAAAAAGCGCTGTAAAAAAGCTGACTAAGGTCAGACAAATGACACCGATCGAGACATTCGAAGCCTGGATACTGCCATAGAAAAAGATCCAGTGGATGGCCAAGAGAACGCCGCATCCTGCAATCTCTAGGAATCGTTTGACAGGGAGCTTCTGAAACTGTCTTGTGAAGAACAGCAAAGGCAACAGAATCGCCAAGGCAAACATCATACGATACCACACCAAAGGCAACTCTGTAAGCGAAATAAGACGACCAAAAAGTCCCGTGCCGCCAGCCAGAAGGATGGCGACATGGAGACAGATAAAAGCTTGTTTCATATCAAAAGATTACTGCTGTCGGCTCACGGATTATTGCTCACGCCAAACCATTGGACCACTAGCCTGATGAGTAGCAAAAATCAGGACTTCGGCAATCTGGACATGATCAGGAGCTGAAGCTGCGAAATAGGCAGTATCGGCAATATCCTCTCCTGTAAGTGGCTTAATACCAGTATAAAGTTTCTTTGCAGCAGCTGTATCGCCGTGCAGGCGGATATTAGAGAAATTAGTCTCTACAAGACCTGGTTTGAGGTTGGTGACACGGATAGGCGTCTGGTAGAGATCCATACGGAGGCCATCGCTCAAAGCCTTGACAGCAGCCTTGGTGGCACAATAGGTGCTACCGCCTGGATATGCAGCGTCACCAGCCACTGAACCAATATTGATAATATGACCTGCATTGCGCTTGACCATGCCTGGAACGACGAGACGGGTAATCATTAACAAAGCCTTGATATTAGTATCAATCATGGTGAAACACTCATCAAGATCGCACTCATGCTCCTTGTCTACGCCAAGTGCAAGACCCGCATTATTGATCAGGACATCAATAGCTTCCCACTCTGCAGGAAGATTGGTCAGCGCCTGAGTAGCAGCTTCACGATCACGGACGTCGAAAGGAAGCAATAACACTTCAGTACCATATTTCTCAGCAAGTTCCTGCTTGAGTGCTTCGAGTTTATCTGCACGACGTGCATTGAGGATGAGACGGCAGCCATTAGCTGCGAACTTACGTGCACAGGCCTGGCCAATACCAGAAGAGGCACCTGTTACGAAAACGGTCTTGTTCATTTCTTTGGAATAATATTATTGTGTTACAAATATGGTGCAAAGATATAAATTATTTGAATACGTTGGTATAAAAAGCGCATTTTTTGAACTAAAATTTGGCGATGTTGAGAATAAAAAGTATCTTTGCAGCACATATATATATTACGCATGAAAAAGATTACTATCTCAGTGCTGTTGCTATCAGCTTTCTCAATCTGCCAACTTTTTGCACAAAGCCAGCAGATTCCATTGCTTTCAAACTGGCGTTTCCAAAATGGAGCTAACCCTGGTGCCGAGGCCACGACTTTCGATGACTCGCGCTGGCAGCAGGTCACGATCCCTCATGACTGGGCTATCGCAGGTCCTTTTGACAAAGATATTGACAAGCAGGTAGTTCGCATTGAGCAGAATGGTGAGAAGGATGCGACAGAGAAGACTGGTCGCTCAGGTTCTTTGCCTTGGATCGGTGAAGGGTGGTATCGCACACAATTCACCATTCCTGAGGGATTCTCTATTGCAGAGCTGGTGTTCGACGGTGCCATGTCCGAACCTCGCGTCTATGTTGATGGTATGGAGGTCGGTTATTGGGCCTATGGATATAATACTTTCAAACTGGATATCACGAATTTCCTGCCACGTAATCGCTCTATGGAAGGAGGCCTTTTGCCTGGTGTTCATACTCTTGCCGTGCATCTGCAGAATGTTGAAGAGTCTTCCCGCTGGTATCCAGGCGCAGGTCTTTACCGTCCTGTTCATCTTCTTTTGCATCAGCGTAAGTTCCTCGAGACATGGGGAACATTTGCTCGTACGACTATGGTCAAAGGAGTGAATGCAGATGCTACAATGGCCGAAGAAGCTCGTCTTTATGTCACAGCGAAGGCTGATGTTGACAAGCATGACGGCATGCAGATCGTTCATTCTCTTATCGATGCTAGTGGCAAAAAAATAGCAGAAAGTTCTGCTTGGCTCAATGATGCACATGAAACTGCACAGATTCTTACTGTCAAGAACGCGCAGCTCTGGAGTCCTGAGCAGCCAACACTCTATACGCTTGTCACAGAACTTCGTGAAGGTGATAAAATCTGGGATCATCAGGAAACTGCCACCGGCCTTCGCAGCATTGAATATACCGCAGAAGGCTTCAAGCTCAACGGACAGGTCCGTAAATTCAAGGGTGTCTGTCTGCATCACGACCTCGGTCCTCTTGGTGCAGCTTTCAATAAGGCGGCGTTCCGTCGTCAGGTCCGTTTGCTGAAAGAGATCGGCTGTGACGCTCTCCGCACTTCGCACAACATGCCAGAACCTTGGCAGATGGATATCTGCGATGAAATGGGTATGCTGGTCATGGCAGAGTCAAATGATATGTGGGTTTCTGCCAAGTGCAAGAATGGCTACTCACGTTTCTTCGAAGAGATTGACGACAAGTCATTCAACCGAGATGGTAAGGCTTGGTGGGAGCGCGACTTTACGAACCTCGTTCTCGTGCATCGCAATCACCCAAGTATCGTGATGTGGAGCATCGGCAACGAGATTCCTGATCAGGGAAGTGCTGTCGGTCTCAAATATACTCGCAGCATTCAGAAGTTGATCCACGAACTGGATGGTACTCGTCCATGTACACAGGGTATGGATCAAGGCGAGGCACCTATGTGGAGTGGTGTATTCCAGGAGATTGACATCCCTGGCTTCAACTATCGTCTTCATGTCTATGAGAAGGGTCTTGAGATGGCGCCAAAGGGTTTTGTCCTCGGTTCTGAGACTGCATCAACGATTTCTTCACGTGGTGTTTACAAGTTCCCTGTCGAAGAAGTGCATGGTGTGGCTTACGACGACGGTCAGATCTCAAGCTACGATCTCGAGTCATGTATCTGGAGCAATCTTCCAGACGATGACTGGATGTGGCAGGATAAGAAACCTTGGGTCATCGGAGAATTTGTATGGACAGGCTTCGACTACCTTGGCGAACCTACTCCTTATGATGAATATTGGCCATCACGTAGCAGCTACTTCGGTATTTATGACCTTGCAGGTCTGCCAAAGGATCGCGCCTTCCTCTATCGCACTCACTGGGCTCCTGAGAAAGAGACTTTGCACCTCTTGCCTCACTGGAACTGGAAGGGCCGCGAGGGAGAAATAACTCCAGTCTTCTGTTATACTAACTATCCTGAGGCTGAGCTTTTCGTCAATGGCAAGAGCCTGGGCCGTATCAAGAAGACAGAAGTGTCAATGGATGATTACCTTGCAGAACGTCATCCAGAACCTATGCCATGGGGTGGCGAGGTAATGTTTGCTAATGCTGATGCTCCTCGTGGCAAGAACCGTCTTGACCGTTATCGTCTCCGCTGGATGGATGTGAAGTACGAACCGGGTGAACTGAAAGTCGTAGCTTACGATGCAAATGGTAACAAGGCTGCTGAAGAAATTATCCGCACCGCAGGAAAACCTCATCACATCGAACTCGTAGCAGATCGTGATGTGATCAAGGCTACACCAACAGATGAGAATGGAAACCTCCTCGATAGTCCTGACCTCAGTTTCATTACGGCTCGAGTTGTAGATAAGGACGGTAATCTCTGTCCAGATGCAGATCAGCAGATGCGATTCAGTGTCAAGGGTGCCGGTGCATTCAAGGCGGTTTGTAATGGAGACGCGACGTCAACGGAAGTATTTACTCAGCCAACGATGAAAGCGTTCCATGGTGAACTCGTAGTGGTTGTTGAAGCTGGCAAATCAGCAGGAAATGCCATGCTTACCGTCACTGGTCAAGGACTGAAACCCGCTACTTTGAAGATAAGCGTAGAATAATATATATAATAGTATAGAAGAAACTACTTTCCCCTTAAAATGAACAATAATTTTGGCTGGCATCTGCTGGCTCTCCTTGTGGTATGTATCTGGGGCAGTACCTTTGTTGCAAGTAAAGTACTGCTCACGGCAGGATTGTCTCCAGCGCAGATCATGACCGTCCGTTTCCTGATTGCATGGGTATTGATGTTACCATGGTGTCACAAACGTCTCATCACAAATCTGAAGGACGAACTCTATTTCATGGCACTAGGCCTCAGCGGAGGTTCGTTGTACTTTCTCGCCGAGAATACCGCTGTGCAACTTGCCTCAGCAACAAGTACGGTGGCATTGTTAGTATGTACGACCCCGATTATCACCGCTTTGATCAATCGCATGGTTTATCATACCGAACATCTTTCGTCTCGATTCCTGATCGGATCTCTGGTTGCACTGATCGGTGTTTCGCTCGTCGTCTTTAACGGCGTCTTCGTCCTCGATGATGATCCGTTGGTCATTATCCTCAGTATTGGAGCCTCGGTCACTTGGGCCATCTATTGCCTTATTATCCGAAAACTGGAAAATCGCTACTCTTCAGCAGTAATCACTCGCAAAGTGTTCTTCTGGGGAGTCATTACGATGTTACCTGTCGTATTATTCGAAGATCTTGATTTCAGTATTCTGGCAGATCCTACCGTTATAAGTACAGCCTGCTTCTTAGCTGTCATTGCCAGCTTCGGCTGTTTCTTAGCCTGGAACATCGTATTACGCAGATTGGGTGTTGTCGTGACGGGCAATTATCTTTATTTCAATCCTGTCACTTCACTTATCACAGCCTATCTGGTGCTCAACGAACATATCACATGGCTGGCGATCATCGGATGCTTCCTTACGATTGCAGGTGTGTATCTCTGCAATAAAAAGAAAAAAGCATAAATCATCTCTTTATGGAAAAATAAAAAAAGGGGCCGTCATCACGACGTTCCCTTTTCGTGTTTTATTCTAAGATATAGTAGTTATGTTTGTATTTCCTTTATTTTCGTTGATGCAAAGATAACGACATTCTATAAAAAATGAGCAAAAAGGGGTGAAAAACTTTAAAAAAACCGCTTTTTTTAGCTGTGCAATCGGTTTTTGTGTTTTTAAACATATAAAAAAATTTGTTTAGACACAAAAATCCCCCTATCTTTGCAGCACCTTAAAGAAATAAATAACCATAACACAATACCTTAAATAACGCAACCTGAAAAAACCAGAGATCTAGTACAAGCCGAAAGGCAACATGACAACACATACAAAAAAAGAAGTTCATTTTTCCTCAGGTACGCAACCCTGAGGGGGGAAAGTAAAAAGGGCTGATCGCGAGATCACCCCTTTTTGTTTTTATATGTTTTCACAATAAGTCAAACGTTACTTGCTGTCTTTCTCTTTATACCCTTTCATCCAAGAGTCTCCTTTAAGTCTCCACAAGAAGATTGCGCCACGGAAACAGAGCTCAATGGCCATGGCAATCCAGACACCTTTCAATCCCATTGTTCCTGCCATCAGTGCTGCCAAAGTAATACGGACAGCCCATATGGAAGCAAGATTCATGGTGCAAGGGATCTTTGTATCTCCTGCACCTACGAAAACTCCATAGCAGACAATAGCTGCAGCAAAGCCAGGTTCTGCCCATGCTTCGATACGGAGGACTTCTGTCGTCAATTGCTGTACAAGGACATCCGGAGACATCAGTTGCATGACCCAAGGAGCAGTAACATACATCACCACAGCCATCAAGGACATTACAGCCACGCCAGCTCCTACTGTGATATAAGCAAAACGTCTTGCCAGATATTTTCGTTTTGCACCTAAACTCTGACCGACAAGTGTAGTGGCAGCATCTGCCATACCATATCCTGGCATATAACAGAGGCTCTCTACAATAATACCAAAGCCGTTGGCTGCCAAAGCCACGGTTCCTAAAGGTGCGACGATGATGGTACTTGCAATCTGAGCACCACACATGATTACATGTTCGATACCCATAGGTCCTGCAATGTTCAGACACCAACGTAGAGTCAACTTATCCGGACGGAAACTACGCTTGCCATCCTGACGGAGATTCATTTCCGGTGAACGTACAGCAGCATACCATACGATTAGAGCCGTTGTGACTGTCTGAGCGGCAACCGTTCCTAACGCGGCACCTAATACGCCCATTCCTAACTGGAAGATCAGGATGTAATTGAATATCACATCGAGCAGACACGTCAGCGCCTGCATCATGGCAGGAATCTTGACATTACCCGAGCAACGTAATACACCAGCAGACAAAGACATCATCTGATGCAACGGCATGGTCATGCAGAATACGGCGAAATAAAGCGTACTGTCATGACAGATCTCAGGATCGCCGCCTAACCAGATAGGCAACCAGGGAGAGATACAGATGCCGAAAAGCATCAGGAGAGAGCTGAATAGCAATGAGGTAGTAATACCCTGTCGATAAATATCTCTCGCTCCCGGAAAGTCATTGCCACCTACATGGTGTGCCACCTGCACATAGAAACCCGTAGAAACCGAATGAGACAAACCGCCGAGCAACCAAAGTGAAGTAGAGACCAAAGCGATCGAAGCAGAAGCCGTTGCTCCCATCGAACCCACCATCGCAGCATCGATATACTCCATGGCGATGGTCGAGAGCTGCGAAAGCATGGCCGGAAACGACAACAGCGCGGCCAGTTTCAACTGGTCACGCCTTGTCAGGGACTTGCCCGTGCGAATAAGTACGAGAAGTTCGTCTTTGGTCATCAGTCTTTCTTCTGATTAGCTTTCATCCATGTCACGAAACGCTGCAAAGCTTCGGTCAACAATACACGACTGGTTGCCAGATTGATTCGCAGATGATGAGTACCTGCCTGAGGTCCGTAGATGCTACCTGCCGCGAACCAGATCTTAGCCTCTTGTTGTAAGCGATCGCATACGACTTCACTCTTCATTTCCGGGAGAAGAGATTCATAATTTACCCACATCAAATAAGTAGCCTGCAGATCTGCAATCTTCAATGCTGGCAACTCCTTATTTAAATAGGTACATGCAAAAGCATAATTATCCCAAATATAGCTGCGCAAAGCATCCAACCACTCGGCACCATCATCATAGGCTGCCATGATGGCCTCAACGCCGAACGGATTCACATCGCACGTCTCGTTGATATTGATAGCACGATCGATCTTACGACGCAGTTCTGCATCTGGAACGATGATATTAGCATTCTGCAAACCAGCAATATTGAAAGACTTGCTTGGCGAGGTGCAGACACAGTAACGAAGATCTTTTAACGCCTCTGCATTGTCAGTAGCCACTCTTCCGAATGGCACATAAAGCGTACCCGGCTTGGTAAGCTCGTTATGAATCTCATCGCTGATCAGCAGAATGTGATACTTGATACAGAGCTGGCCGATACGGAGGAGCTCCTCTTCTTTCCAGATACGACCAGCAGGATTCTGCGGATTGCACATCAGCAGAACTGTGGTCTTGACATGCGACAGCCCCTTTTCAAGCGCCTCCCAATCAATGGAATAAGACATCAAGTTATTATTCCCTTCTCCCTTTTCCTTGATACTTTCCACCAGCGGCACATCAATCTCGCGGCAACCTGCATTTCGTACCAAGGTATAGAATGCATTATAAACTGGAGAAAGAATTACGACATTATCTCCCACCTGACACTCCGCTTTCAGAATGGCAGCAATAGCAGGAATCACGCCAATGGTATAAAGGATTTCCTCCGCTTTGATGCGCCAGTTATGACGATTCCAGAACCAGCTGACAATCGACTGATAATACTCTGCAGGCACTAACGTATAACCATAGCAGGGATGCATGGCTCGCTTCATCACAGCCTGTTGTACACATGGAGCAGTAGCGAAATCCATATCTGCCACCCAGAGAGGCAACACATCTGGTATCTCATCCCACTTCACACTACGAGTGTTGCGGCGATCAGGGATATTATCGAAATCAAATAATTCTTTCATTATTTTTTTCTATCATTTTTTCATTTCCACCACGGCATCAGCAGGAGCCTTCTGATTCTCATCGATAATGAGCTCACCTACCTTGCCATCGACAACGATCTTGCCTGAAGTTGGATTCTTGATCGAGACGACATCACCCTTGATGGTTGCATTGAGGGTAGAATATTCGAAGAGCAAGTTTGCATCATCGCCGAAGGTACAATCCTCAAGAATCAGGCCATCGACATAACAAAGCAACTGCTCACCGGTGAGGTGGCAGCGTACGAGGCGGATGTTCTTGCCATACCAAGCCAAGTACTCGCCGTTAAGCTCAGAGTCATAGATAGTCACGTTCTCGCTCTCCCAGAATGCATCCTTCGAATTGATCACCGCGTTGTGAATCTCCACATTCTTAGCATACTGGAACGAGTAGTTACCATCCTGACGATAATCATCGATACGGATATTCTCCGAGTGCATAAAGAGATAATCAGCCTTCGCAATCTCTACATTCTTCAGCTTGATATCGCTACAATCCCAGAATGTCTCTAGCGCGTTAGGGAACTTGCTATTCTCCACCTCGATGCCCGTCATACGGCGGAACATCTTAGGCGCATCGACCTGACAGTTCGTCATCTTCAGGTCCTTACTATACCAAAGGCTACTACGTGCACTCTCTGCAAAATAGCAGTTGTTGACACGGAAACCATAAGTCTCCCAAAACACATATTTACCTTCGAAACGACAATTTTCTGCCTCAATGTTCTTTGATTCCTTGATCGATGACTCACCCACGTGAATGGTCACTTCCTCAAGACGCAGGTCGCGAGAAGCGTATAATGGGCGCTCCCCTCCGAATTCCTGATTTTTGATTATTTGCATAATTGATTTCTTTTTTATGATTTCGGGGCAAAGATCATAATAATTACCGAAACCAACAGTATATTGATTTCGGTAATTATTACCAATTTTGCGGATTCATAAAAAACTGGGCTTCTTACCCGATGGTCTGTTATTAACGGAGCTTGACTTAGAGAGTCTCCAGATAAGCTGCTACGTTCTTCTCGATACGAGCTGCGATGTCGTTGTTATCAGCAGCTGGCACGAACTTCTCGCCTACGATGTGCTCGTAAAGCTCGATGTAACGGTCACTTACGCTCTGAGCATAAGCATCGGTGATCTCTGGCATAACATCGCCTGGACGGTTCATGAAATTGTTCTCGATCAACCACTGACGTACGAATTCCTTCGAGAGCTGCTTCTGTGGCTCACCTGCCTCGAACTTCTCCTGATAACCCTCAGCATAGAAGTAACGTGAAGAGTCAGGAGTGTGGATCTCGTCGATCAGGATCACCTTACCATCGCGCTTACCGAACTCATACTTAGTATCGACCAAGATAAGACCCTTGCTTGTAGCGATCTCAGAACCACGCTGGAAGAGTGCACGAGTGTACTTTACCATGGTCTCCCAATCCTCCTTGCTTACGAGGCCCTGTGCGATGATCTCCTCAGCAGAGATATTCTCATCGTGACCCTCTTCAGCCTTGGTGGTTGGGGTGATGATTGGCTCTGGGAACTTCACTTTCTCGCGCATACCCTCTGGCAACTTCACGCCACAGAGCTCGCGGCAGCCGTTCTTATACTCGCGCCATGCTGAGCCGGTGAGGTAGCCACGGATGATCATCTCTACGCGGAAACCCTCAGCCTTGAGGCCTACGGTAACCATTGGGTCAGGAGTAGCGAGCTTCCAGTTAGGAACGATGTCTGAAGTTGCATCGAGGAAGCTGGCAGCG
>JAZUIL010000128.1:0-2318 GCA_045642245.1 Bacteroidales bacterium | reverse complement strand
AAAAAATGAAACTTTGTATCAACAATGCTAAGAGCTTTGTCCCTGAAGGCTCTTTGGCAGAGGTAGCAAAGGCTACCGCTCCATGTAACGAACTCTTGGAATCTGGCAAGGGTGCTGGTAACGACTTTCTTGGTTGGGTTCATCTTCCATCAAGCATCACTGAGGAGTTCTTGAATGAAGTACAGGCTACTGCTGATCTTCTCCGTTCAAAGGCTGAGATCATCGTAGTTGCAGGTATCGGTGGTTCTTATCTTGGTCCACGTGCCGTAAATGAGGCTCTCGATCATGCTTTCGGCCTCAATGGCAACAATCCACGCGTTGTATATGCTGGTAATAATATTGGTGAGGATTACCTCGCTGACCTCATGGAGCTCCTCGATGGCAAGACTTTCGCTATCATCAATATCTCTAAGTCTGGTACAACTACTGAGACCGCTCTTGCTTTCCGTCTCCTCAAGACTAAGCTCGAGGCTCAGGTAGGTAAGGCTGCTGCTAAGGATCTTATCGTAGCAGTTACTGATAAGGAGAAGGGTGCAGCTCGTAAGCTCGCTACCAAGGAGGGTTACAAGACCTTTGTTATTCCTGATAATGTAGGTGGTCGTTTCTCTGTATTGACTCCTGTAGGTCTCCTCGCTATTGCTTGCGCTGGTCATGATATCAAGGCGCTCGTCAAGGGTGCTCAGGATATGGAGAAGGCAACTGGCACAGACGTTCCTTACGAGGAGAATCCAGCTGCTCAGTACGCTGCTATGCGTAACGCTCTCTACCAGTATGGTAAGAAGACAGAGATCCTGGTTAATTATCAGCCAAAGCTCCATTACATGGTGGAATGGTGGAAGCAGCTCTTCGGTGAGTCAGGGGGTAAGGATCGCAAGGGTATCTTCCCAGCATCTGTAGACTTTACTACTGACCTTCACTCTATGGGTCAGTGGATCCAGGAGGGTGAGCGCACCATTTTCGAGACCGTAGTTTCTGTCGAGAAGGCTAACAAGACCGTTCTCTTCCCTATGGATGAGGAGAACCTCGATGGTTTGAACTTCCTCGCTGGCAAGCGTGTCGATGAGGTAAACAAGATGGCAGAGCTCGGTACTCAGCTCGCTCACGTTGACGGTGGTGTACCTAACATCAAGATCACTATCCCAGTAGTTGATGAGTACAACCTCGGTCAGCTCATCTATTTCTTCGAGCGTTCTTGCGGTATTTCAGGTTACATCCTTGGTGTAAACCCATTCAACCAGCCTGGTGTTGAGGCTTATAAGAAGAACATGTTCGCTCTTCTTGAGAAGCCAGGTTATGAGGAGGAGACGAAAAAGATTAAGGCTCGTCTTGCTAAGTAATTCTATTTTAGTTATTTCAAAAAGTGCTTAAAGCATTTTTATTCGATATGGATGGCGTGCTGTTCGACAGCATGCCAAACCATGCCGAAGCATGGTATCAGGTCATGCACGAACACTATGGGTTCGTGTGTGACCGTACTTTCTTCTTTATGGTAGAAGGTTCTACGGGTCATCAGGTCATTGATGACTTTTTCGTGGAGCAACGTGGCAGACATGCCACTGAATGGGAGCTGGAGAATTATTATAAGGAGAAGTCGCAGTGGTTTACTCAACTTGGGCCTGCAGAACCGATGCCAGGAGCGGCAGAGGTGCTCCAGAAAGTGGGAGCGAAGGGTCTGACGCGAGTAGTTGTCACGGGCTCAGGACAGCTCTCGTTAATCAATAAACTCAATATGGCTTATCCTGAGGTTTTCGATTGGGATCATATCGTCAATGGTAAGGATTGCCCGATCGGTCATGGTAAGCCCCATCCTGATCCATATCTTTATGGCCTTCGCAAGGCGGCAGGAAACACGAAACCTGTGAATTGGGATGCAGAAAATCCTTTTGCAGATCATACTCCTTCGCTTACATGCGAAGAGGCTATCGTGGTGGAGAATGCGCCTATGGGTGTGCAGGCGGCTCGTGCTGCTGGTATCTTTACGGTAGCTGTGAATACGGGACCTCTGGATCCAGAGGTGCTAAAGGAAGCAGGAGCAAATATCATCTTAAGCGGTATGCAGGAATTGGCAGACCGCCTGGATGAGGTAATTAATATATATGAGACATGGCAAAGAAAGCTTTCGTAGCGTCAATGTTCGATAACATTGCGCCAACTTACGATAAACTCAATCATATTCTTTCGCTTAATATCGATAAGCATTGGAGAACTGATGCCATCAATCGCCTGGCAAAGACTGAGCCTAAGGTGGTGCTTGATGAGGCTTGCGGTACAGGAGATTTCAGTATCCTGATTGCAAAGAAGTGTCCTGAAGCTAAGGT
>JAZUIL010000127.1:0-4873 GCA_045642245.1 Bacteroidales bacterium | reverse complement strand
GTCTCCCACCATACTGCAGTCATGGTGCCAGGAACTGGAGTACCGATGAGCTTACCAACGTTCATCTCCTTATAGAGCCATGGCGTACCATGAGCATTGCTGTAGTTATCCTCGCAGACGAGCATACATGATGGCTTGAGCCACTTGTTGAATGGATCGCTGCTAATGTACTGGCCTCGTGGAGTATAACGAGTATATTCCTTACCGCTAAGCAAGGTAATCACGTCGTCGTGGAGCCAGCCACCGCCATTGTGACGGGTATCGATGATGACGGCCTCGCAATTGCGATACTTGCCAAGGAGTTCGCTATAGAGAGTACGGAAACTTGGGCTGTCCATACCCTTGATATGTACGTAGCCGATGCGACCATTGGTCTCACGCTCCACGATTTCACGGTTACGCTCTACCCAACGGTGATAAAGAAGTGCTGTCTCTTCAGACTTGCTGATACCCTTGACGGTGACCTTGAAGTCCTTGCCATTTTTGTCGTAACCTGAGAGGACAATCTTCTTGCCAACCTTGCCAGCGAGGAGATAGTTCTCATTTCCTGCATTGCCGATAGGTTGGCCATCGATATGAGTGATGACACAGCCAGGAGTAACGCTGTTCTTGCTCAATGTGAGTGGGCTCTTTGGCATGATCTCCTTGACCTCAAGACCATCGGCCATATAATCATCGTTGAAGAAGAGACCCAATGATGCAACTTCAAGAGCATCTGACTTAGGACTGAAACGACCACCGGTATGCGAACCGTTGAGCTCACCGAGAATCTCGCTCAGGAGATCCTGGAAGTCATAATTATTATTAATGTGTGGAAGGAAGCGCTGATAAGCGTCATGATAACCAGCCCAATCAATACCACGAATGGTAGGATCATAGAACTTCTCATTGACCTGACGCCAGATATGGTCGAACATGTACTGACGCTCCTGTGCAGGACGGTAGTTGAATACAGCCTCAAATGGGATGTCCTTGCTCTCGCTCTTGCCTATTTCCATGCGGCTCATGCTATTGCGGCCAAGCACGTAGAGATACTTCTCATCCTTGTCGGTCATCAAGTCGCTGCGGCCGATACCCTTCTTGACAATGGTAGTCTTGTCTTCCTTCAGCTCATGCTTCCAGAGGTCAGGACTTCCCTCGAAAGATGCTGTGTAATAGAGCACTTCGCCTTTCTTGTCGAGGAAGGCGTCACCGAGATTCGATGAGTTGACAGTGAGACGGACGATGCGGTCCTTGGCATTCTCAAGATCGAAGGTGAGAGGCTTAACCTCATCCTTCTTCTCATCAGCCTTGGCACCCTTCTTCTTGTCGTCCTTCTTAGCTTCATCTTTCTTCTCTTCGTCCTTCTTATCCTCGTCGAGCAAAGCTACCTCTTCCTTGCTGAGGAGGAAGTGCTCGTAAGCGTCGAGATCGAAGAACATGATATACACATCAAACTCTGTACCCCAGCTGCCGTGGCTGCGATAACCTGCACGGTCGCTCTGCCAGATCATGGCCTTGCCACCGAGTGCCCAGTGAGGATTGCTGTCGATATAGCCACTCTCTGTGAGGTTGTGCATCTCGCTGCCATCGGCCTTGAGGAGCACGACGTCACGATTGTGCCAACCACCTACGACGATACTCTCCGAGAGAATCCAACGGCTATCAGGAGACCAGCAGAAGTACTGATCGCCATCGCTGTAAGAGTACTGATACTTACCCTCCATAACGGTGCGGATCTGACGTGTAGCCAGGTTAATGACGCGGATTGCGGTACGATCTTCAAGGTATGCAATCTCCTTGCCATCAGGACTATACTTAGGCTGGAACGAGGTCTTGTCATTGTTGGTCAGACACTCCTCCTTCAGTTCCTCTGCATAGACGAGCTGCTTGTCCTCCTTACCGACGATGCTTGTCTGCCACAACTGCCATACGCCATTGCGCTCAGCTGAGTAGACGAGGCTCTTGCCATCTGGCGCAAAGTCGATGTTACGCTCCTGCTCAGGAGTATCGGTGATCTGACGAGTGGTCTTGTATTCGGTCGAAGTGACATAGACGTCACCACGAAGGATAAATGCGACCTCCTTACCGCTTGGCGATACTGCCATATCGGTGGCGCCACTGGTACGAATGCTGCGAATCACATCATGCTCCACCACGTCGGTAGTCACCTTGATATTGACTTTCTGTGGCTGCTGGCCGTCGGTCATCGTGTATAGCTCGCCATTCTGGCTGAAACACATCAAACCGTTGTTGGCACGAGTAAGATGACGGACAGGATGCAACTCGAAATTGGTGAGCTGCACATCGTTCTTCTGACCGAGAGTGCGACGGAAGATATTGTTGTTACCTTTCTGCTCGCTAAGGTAGTAGATGGTCTTGCCATCCTGGCTCCACACGGCGTTACGATCCTCACCCTCGAAGTCGGTGATCTTGGTGTAAGATTTAGCCTGCGTATCGTAGCACCAGACATCGCGAGTGATGACTGAGGTGTGATGCTTACGCCACTCGTCCTCATAACCCTTGCGGTCGGTGAAGAGCCACTTCTGGCCGTCAGGGCTGATCGAGAGATCCTCCATCGTCCAGGAAGTGAGCATGGTAGGTCTTGTCAATGGCGAACCCTGATAACCGATACCTACCTGATAAACCTGGGTAAAGACACGGTTACTGAACTGCATAGATTCTGCCGACGGACGTACGTTGGCCTGGAAGATGACAGTGCCGTTGTCGAGAAAGGTCATTGGCTTCTCGGCGCCAGGGATGTTGGTCAGACGCTTAGGAGCGCCACCTTTGCTCGACATGACATAGATATCGAGCGAACCCTCGCGATCACTGTTGAAAGCGATATTCTCACCATCAGGACTCCATACCGGATTTCCATCAAAAGCTTCGTTTGTAGTGAGCTGATGAGCCTCACCGCCTTTGCTTGAAACCGTATAGATGTCGCCTTTATAACTGAAAGCAATGGTGCTTCCATCAGGAGAAATCGCCGCCTGACGCAACCAGAGCGGAGTCTCCTGTGCTGTTGCCACCGTAACAGACAACGCTGCGAGAGTGGCTAATGTGGTAATCTTTGACATTTATAATAGGTATTTATTATTTTGCACTTAAGTTAGATCTTTTCGGGATGTCGACGCTTGTCTCGCTCTGACCCTTCAGGCACTTGCTGAAATGGTCGACCAGACGCCAGTAGAAATACTCATTCATATCACCGAAGCCATGACGCTGAGTTGGCAGGAAGAGCATATCGAAACGCTTACCCGCACGGATCAGGTTGTTGATTACACGTACGGTATTTGCTGGATGAACATTGTTATCAATGTCTCCATGAACGACGAGGAGACGACCCTGCAATTTAGAAGCAAGCTCCTGATTGTTAGCAATGCTATAGATAAATGTAGTATCACCTTCTGCAGTGATTTCTTCACGTACACCATGGTGCTTCTCACTCCACCAGCGGTTGTAGATAGCATTATCGTGGTTACCAGCACAAGACACGCCTACCTTGAAGAAATCAGGATACTGGCACATCGCAGCAAATGTCATGAAACCACCACCTGAATGGCCATGAATACCTACACGATTTACATCGATATAAGAATAACGGCTCGCGAGCTGTTCGATGGCATACTTATGATCAGCCAACGGATAGTCACGCATATTGCCATAACCATAATTGTGATACCACTTGCTACGCCAAGGATGACCGCCACGCTGACCTACGGAAATCACGATGAAACCCGCCTGAGCCAGACGGTCGGTACGTGGATTCATGTTCTTCCAAGGATAATAGGTAGCCTCTACCTGAGGACCTGGATAGACATAGTCGATGATCGGATAAACCTTGGTACTGTCGAAGTCATAAGGCTTATACATACATCCCCAAAGATCGGTCACACCGTCACCAGCCTTGACCTTAAAGATCTCAGGGAACTTATAACCTGCAGCAATGAGCTGGCTGAGATCAGCTTTCTCAAGTGTCATGATCTTGTTACCTTGTGCATCACGGAGTTCGGTGACAGGAGCGCAATCAGAACGGCTATAATTATCAATGAAATAACCTGTATTATAGGTCATTACTGGCTCGTGGAAGAAGTTCTTCTCATCGGGCTGCTTCAGACCTGAGCCGTCAAGATTACAGCGGTAGAGATGCATGTAGTAAGGATTCTCTCCCTCATTGCGACCACTAGCAGTGAAGTAAACTACGCGGTTCTTATTGTCGAGACGTACGATCTGCTCAACATGCCAAGGACCCTTTGTGATACGGTTCTTGAGCTTACCATCCTCGGTGTAGAGATAGAGGTGTCCCCATCCGTCACGCTCACTCCAATGGATAATCTCCTTACCCTCATTAGGACTGAGCACATTGATGAAGTCGATATAGGTATTGAGACGCTCCTCGATCACTGGCACCAATGTATCCTGACCGATGGTATAAGAGCAGATATCTACACGCTTGAGGTCACGGCTGGTACGAGAGATGTAGAAACGCTTACTATCACCCGTCCAGACAGGAGCCGGACGGTAACCGCGTGTCACGTCGCCTGGATTGCTTTCTGCCGTCTGAATATCAAGTGTCTGATCCTTAAATGCAGCAGTATTAACCTCTTTACGCTTACCTGTCTCAGTATGGAAAACATAAAGATGTTCGATAGGATTCTCCTTCTCTCCTGGCATCTGATACTTGTAGGTCTCGAGAGTTGGACGTGGGTTAGCCATTGAGTTGACTACCCAGATATCCTTCATCATACGATTATCAGAGAGAAGTACTGCAAAGTGCTTAGAATCCGGTGAGAATGTCAAGCCATACACGCCGCGACGTTTGCCATTGCAGATAGTATCCGTATTGAGGATATTACGAGGCATACCATAACCGAAATGCTCTACGCCATCG
>JAZUIL010000126.1:0-6828 GCA_045642245.1 Bacteroidales bacterium | reverse complement strand
ATGGCCTTCCACCAGAACGGCTTGACCCTGACTTACTTCGCTCGTGATTACACAGCTACCCAGTCAACAGGCCTTGAGAGCATGATGTTCGACGTGCGTAACCTCCTCGCAGCTATCTTCATTGTATATGGTGTCTTTGGTATCTTCCAGCAGAAGGGTATGACCCGCAACGTGGCTATCCTCCTTCTCCTCGGCGGCCTTGGCTTCCTCTATATGATGATTCCTTCAGAGGGTGATATCACCGCAGTCAGCGCACCTATCTTCCAGCAGTTCAACGCTTGTTTTGTAGTAGGTTTGACTCCAGTTTCTATTGCACTCTTCGGCTGGTTGGCTAAGATTGGCAAAGAGCCTAAGGCTCCATTCAAGATTGGTCTGGGTATGCTCGTCGCAGCTTCTGCTTACTTGCTAATGACCTTGGGTTCTCTGGGTCTTCCTGCACCTGAGGTCGATGCTGCTGGTCAGCCAATGCACATGGCCGATGCTGCTCCAAGTCTTTTGGTTAATACCTATCTCATCCTCACCTTCGCAGAGCTTCTCCTCAGCCCAATCGGTATCTCATTCGTAACTAAGGTAGCTCCTTCTAAGTATAAGGGTACCATGATGGGTGGCTGGTTCGTAGCTACTGCCATCGGTAACTTCCTCACCGCTATTCCAGCATGGCTCTGGGGTAAGGATCTCGTAGTCGTTTGGGGCGTCCTCATGGTTATCTGCCTCCTTGCAGCAGCCTTCATCTTCTCTATTATCAAGAAGCTCAATAAGGTAGCTTAAGCATGGAAAAGACCATCAAAGTATCAGATCGCCACTTCAAACTCTACCTCACACAGCAGGAGATCCAAGCCAAGGTGAAGGCTGTGGCAGAGCGGATGAATCAGGAATTGGTAGGCAAGAAGCCTCTCTTTGTAGCTGTGCTGAATGGTGCATTTGTATTTGCTGCTGACCTTTTCCGTAATATCACGGTCGAGGATGCTGAGATTACCTTTATTCGTATGAAGTCGTATCTTGGCACTCAGACCACTGGTAAGGTGCATATGATCACCGGTCTTCATGAGAGTGTGGTTGATCGCACAGTAGTTATCGTCGAAGACATCGTCGATAGCGGCTATACGATGGAGCAGCTTATTCATCAGCTGAAAGACGTGCTTGGAGCCAAGGAAGTCTATGTCAGCTGTCTGCTCAGCAAGCCTAACGCGCTCAAGGTGAAAGACCTGAAGCTTGATTATATCGCTATGGAGATTCCTAACGATTTCATCGTAGGATATGGTCTTGATTATAATGAAGTAGGACGCAATTTGCCAGATATTTGGGTGGTTACAGAATAAAAATGCTACCAATATAGATATTTTTAGGCCCGGAATGAAAAATTTCGGGCCTAATCTTGTTTTTGTGTAATTTTTTGTGTAAATTTGCGTCGTTTTTGGGCTTTCCCCCTACTTTTTGTATATATTTTTCAGGTAAACAAACATATTTAAGGTACACACAAAATGTTAAACATCGTAATTTTCGGCGCTCCAGGCTCAGGCAAGGGCACCCAGAGTGACAAGATCATCGCAGAGTATGGCGTTGAGCATATCTCAACCGGCGACGTACTTCGTGGTGAGATCAAGAATAACACCGAGCTTGGTAAGATAGCCGCTCAGTATATCAATGACGGTAAGCTCGTTCCAGACAGCCTCATTATTGACATGTTAGCAGCTACCCTTGACGCTAAGGGTAAGGACATCAAGGGTGTCATCTTCGACGGTTTCCCTCGCACTATCGCACAGGCTGAAGCTCTCAATGCTATGTTGGCAGAGCGTGGTCAGGCAGTTAGCACTGTCATTGGCCTTGAGGTAGAAGATTCTGAGCTTATCAAGCGTATCATTCTCCGTGGCCAGACTTCTGGTCGTGCTGATGATAACGAAGAGACTGCTAAGAAGCGTCTTAACACCTATTATAGCCAGACCCTTCCATTGAAGGATTTCTATATCAAGGAAGGTAAGTATGCTAAGATCCAGGGTATGGGTACCATCGATGAGATCTTTGCTTCTATCAAGCAGGCTATCGACGCTGTAAAGTAATTCTAGACCATGGCATCCTAAAACACGTACGCGTTTTAGGATGCCATGATAAATAATATCAACACTTCGTTCTTTGTGTTGATATCCTACGACGAGGCATCCTCTTTTCCGTACTGGAAAGAGGATGCCTCGGTCTATAATTTTAACATCGTGTACGTGTTGTTGAAATCTTAAAAGTGTAAAGCCACATTTCAGTACTTATTTGTGGCTTTATACATCATGGCATCCTAATTCGCGTACGCAAAAGAGGATGCCACGATAATTATTCTTAGATTCCCAACTTTTTCTTCAGTTGTGCAGGAATTGCATTCTTGTGCACCATGATGTAGACGGTCTTGGCGCGGACGAAGCTCTCTGACATGTTGAGGAACCCGCCGTTGCTGTTACGTTCTGTACCCCAAGAATTCTTGGTGATGTAGTACTTCGTGCCGTTCTGATCCTTGACAATGCCGGTGATGTGCATGAGGTGATCGTCAGTAGTAACGAAACTCTCGTAGCCTTCCTGACGGATCTCCTGAGTGACGTTGATCTCAGGACATGGAGCCTCGAACTTATAAGCCTCTTCCTGACGCTCTGCAGGAGTCATATTCTCGAAGCGTGCACGGTCAGTGCCAGAGAAATCCTCTACCTTCTCGACAGCAGGATTGATGGCAACGCCATTCTTGTGAGAGAAACCTTTTTCACTCACGTCGCCGTCCCAACATATGGTATATCCATTGTTGATGGCATAATCCATAACTTCGATCATCTCGTCGAGTGGCACGTTATACTGAAGTGCATTCTCCCAGTTGTCCATAACCTCTACTGCAAATGGCTGATAGAAAGGCTTATGGTTGAAGCTGGTGATCTCTACATAGTCATCCATATTGAGGCCGAGGCTTGCTGCGAAGCTCTTAGGAGTATATTCCTTACCTTTGTAGTTGAACTTCTCTGGGAGAGGACCGAGGTAAGTATCGAAGATATTGTTGAGGATCTTGTAGTACTCTGGAGAGCGCTTCTTCATCTTGACGCCGATCTGAGCAATGCCATTGACATACTGCTGGAGCTCGCCATGGTTATGACGATCTGAATTGTAGTTGATGCCATTGTAAACCTCCTCAGGAACGATGCCGACCTGATTGAAAGCGTTCATCCAAGTATGCGAGAGGCTTCCAGGACCAGTGTTACCGCGACCATGACGGAGGTAGTTGTCCTCGAGCTGGTTCATATACTTCTGACGGACGATGAACATCTCAGAGAGATCGTACTCGCCTTTACCCATACGCAAGAGCTCAGTCTCCATGAACGAAGTAGTAGCGAAGCACCAGCAGGTGCCTGTAGAAGCCTGATTCTTGACAGGGGTAGTCTTGATAGACTTGACGGTGGTGAACTGATAACCAGTCTCCTGCGCGCTTGTAACAGCTGCTCCTGCCATGAGAAGTGCTGCCATTAAGAGAGATTTTTTCATTTTCTTAAGGGTTTAAAAGGGTAGTGAAAGGTAGTGAAAAGGGAGTGAAAGGGACATTACCTTCTGTCTGTCGGAAGTATTGGGAACTAGTCAATGATTGTCCATTGATACTAACGTCCCTTTCACTCCTCTTTCACTCCCTTTATTTACCTTTTATTTACTTTTTTATTTACACATCAAGGTAAGAATCCTTGAAGCCGAGGAAGTAGAGTACACCGTCGAGACCGATGGTATTGATACTCTGCTTGGCGTTTGCTACGACACGAGGCTTTGCATGGAAGGCGATACCAAGGCCGGCTAGAGAAAGCATAGGGAGGTCGTTGGCTCCATCACCTACGGCAATGGTCTGTTCGAGGTCTACCTTTTCAACCTGTGCGATGAGGCGGAGGAGCTCAGCCTTACGCTTGCCATCGACTACCTCACCACGATACTTGCCGGTGAGCTTGCCATTGTCATCGACTTCGAGGTCGTTGGCATAGACATAGTCGATACCGAACTTACGTTGCAGGTATTCGCCAAAGAAGGTAAATCCACCTGAGAGGATAGCGATCTTGTAGCCATACTTCTTCAGTACGAACATCAGACGCTCTACGCCTTCGGTGATTGGCATGGTCTCAGCAATCTCTCGCATCACGCTGATGTCAAGACCCTTGAGCAAAGCCACACGACGAGTGAATGACTCCTTGAAGTCAATCTCGCCTCGCATAGCACTCTCGGTAATAGCCTTGACCTGATCGCCTACACCAGCACGAACAGCCAGTTCGTCGATACACTCGGTCTGGATCAATGTTGAGTCCATATCGAAGCAGATGAGACGGCGCATACGGCGGTACATGTTGTCCTTCTGGAACGAAGAGTCCATCTCCAGTTCGCTTGAGAGAGCCATGAGTTGGCTGTGCATCTCTTCGACGTTCTTTGGAGTGCCACGTACCGAGAATTCAATACAAGCACGAGTCTTTGATTGTTTCTCTGCATCGAGTGGTGGACGACCAGACAAGCGCTTGATGGCATCGATGTTCAATCCCTGATCGGTGATGACGCGTGAGACAGCCTCGATCTGACGAGCCTGCATACGACGGCCAAGGATAGTAAGAATATAGCGGTTCTTGCCTTGACGGCCTACCCAGGCGTTGTAGTCTTCCTCAGAAACAGGGAAGAAGCCTACGTTGACGTGCAATTCGGAACTCTTGAAGAGTACCTCTTTCATCACGTTGCCGCTGCTACTTTCATCTACGCGGATGAGGATGCCAAGCGACAGTGTGTTGTGTATGTCGGCCTGTCCGATGTCCATGATCTTGGCATCGAAACGAGCCAGAATGCTCATGATGCTGGCGGTGAGGCCTGGTCGGTCCTCACCGGTGATACGCATCAGAATGAGTTCTTCTTTATTTGTGTCCATTATTTATAAATCAATATGCAATACCCTTGCCATCTACAGGCATAGAAGCCTTGATGAACTCACGGATATCCTCGTTAGCCTGCTTCATGTCCTCCTTGCGGACGTACATCATGTGGCCGCAACGATAACCCTTGATAGTGAAGCGATCCTGGAACTTGCCACCCTTATCCATCTGCCAGAAGTTGTACTTAGCATTGAAGTAGTCACAAGCACCGTCATAGTAACCGCTCTGGAGAAGCACCTTAAGGCCAGGATTCTGGCTGATAGCCTTCATGAGGTCGGTACCGGTATGCTCGTTCTGACGATTCCAAGGATATACGCTAGCGAGCATGTTGTACTTCACGTCGGTCACGAAGTTGAGCTCGTTGCGAACGTACCAGTTGTAAGGAGGAGTGAAAGCGTTGCACCAAGCTTCCATCTCAGCGTTCCATTCAGGAGTCTCACCGCCAGTTACGATGTCACGGCCACGATAGCGGCTGTCGAGACGGCCAATGGTGAAGTCACGATCACGGAGGAGCTCCTTCCAGTAGTGACGTACCTTGATGGTGAGGTTATGCTCGATGATATCCTTCTCGCTGATACCGCTGTAGTAAGAAACCTTCTTAGCGATAGCTGCACGCTTCTCTGCGCTGAGGTGGCCACCCCATGAGAGAGCAGGAATATACTCTTCTACAGTCCACTTCTCAACCTCTGGAAGGATGTCGTTAAGATCCTTGTTCTGAAGGTCTGCGCTCAAAGCCTTGTGGTACCATGCTGTAGCACACATATAAGGGAGAGTCAAAGCTTCTGCTACAGGACCGTCGCGACGGATGCCGAGTTCGGTAGGAGAGACGAGGATCACACCGTTGAGGAACATCCAGTGCTTGCTCTGCAGCGCGTAAGAGAGGCCAGAGACACGTGGAGTACCATAGCTCTCACCGATGAGATACTTAGGCGAATTCCAGCGGTTCTGACGGGTTACGAAAGTATTGATCCAGTCGCTGAGGTAGTCGATATCCTCATTGATTCCATAGAACTGCTTGGTGTCAACGTCCTTCATCGCACGGCTGAAGCCGGTGGTTACAGGACATACATACACGATGTCGGCAACGTCGAGAATAGAGTATGGGTTCTTGCTGACGCCGTATGGCTGTACTGGATTACCCTCATCGTCCATGTTGAGGAGTACTGGACCTGTGTAGCCGATCTCCATCCAGACAGCACCTGCACCAGGACCACCGTTGAATGAAATCATAATAGGACGATGGCTCTTGTCCTTGATGCCATCACGCTCGTAGTAGGTGTAGTTGACACCAGCAATTACTTTGCCGTCCTTGTCCCATACTGGCTGGAAACCGATGGTAGCGGTGTAGTTGAATGTCACACCCTTTACGGTAGTGGTGTGATGGCTGACAACACATGTGTCAGGATTGATGCGGTTCTGCGCAAATGTGATGAAGCTGATGCTGAACAGCAACATCAACAAAAGTGAAAATCTCTTCATAGTTTCTTTTTTATAGTAATATTGAATATGTCCTTGTGCAGAAGAGAGCGTTTGTGACTCTCGTTGTTTATACAATTTGAACGTGCAAAGATACACATTTTATTATATATACCCAAAATAAACCCATGAAATATTTGGATGGAATGCAAAAACGTCCTATATTTGCAGCGTAATAGAATCAACTAACAGATAAAATATTTCAAAATGGTTAAACACATTATTCTCTGGACACTCAATCCAGAGCTTTCTGAGGAAGAAAAGCAGACTGTCAAGCAGGGTATCAAGCAAGGTCTCGAAGGTCTTGTCGGTAAGGTGCCAGGTCTCGTTGACGTAGTAGTGAATATCGATGGCCGACTGGCTTCAAGTACCTGTGATGTGATGCTTGATTCCACGCTCGAATCACCAGAGGCTCTTAAGGCTTATGCTACTCATCCTGAGCACG